>CAIVGC010000451.1 GCA_903905335.1 uncultured Methylococcaceae bacterium | reverse complement strand
TGCTGGGTGTTTTTGCTAGATTAGCGCTATTGATACCTTGGCAAATCTAGCCTGTAAAGTACGCCTCTTGTGGGTGGCTTGTCAACAAAATATTAGCAAGAAGCTGATGCGATCTTCAAGCATTGATAACGATGCTTGTAATAACAGGGCTGCGTTTTCTAGGTAAAGTTGCGCGTCTTTCGCCTTAAAGCGCCGGTCTTTCGAGTCTTTCCCTTAGCTGTGGACTAGCGATGTTATGAACTAAACCAGCCTCCTTGAACAATTTAGCCTTAAGGCAATGAAGCTGAGGGAAATCTTTGGCTAAGATTTATCATTAGCTATAAACCTTAGGGAGCAGGAAAAAACCTTCAGCAGCGCAGTTATAGTATTCGCCATCGTTGTTACGGAGTCCGACCTCTTCCTAAAAAGAGCCAGCAGTTTACCTGCAGCCTTCGGGACTTTACCTGCGACTTTCTTGCCTGAGTTTTGTTTATATCATCGGGTTTAAAAACAGCACTTCCCCCTCTGATTTTCAAAAGACGGCCAGTTAATCGTCACTTGCAAAAGAGTGATGGTCACTTTAATTCATTTAAGCCATGTCCTTAAAGCGTCTGATGCCCAGCCTGACTTAACGGCTACCAACTTAAGATGGGACAGTTTAGCTTAACCGTTCACTTTTAGACAGGGCTCTCCTAAACGCAGACAAAAGGCGAAAGGCAAAGGGTTAAGCCTAGTATCTGCCACGGCCTAAGTTGCTAGCCGACTTAACTAATGAAAATAATTTTATAGACGATAAGATGGCTGATTTATGTATGAAACTCTCGATAAATATAGGAAATCGAGCTTTATCTAATAAAGCGATAAAATAGCTTAGCGTTGTCATGTAGAATACTTACGAAGTTTTAAAAGAACGTTTATTACAAGTATTGATACTGAGGTAATTTTGATCAAGTTTGCTTTTCAAAACACTATGACAAATAAGCAAGTCATTGATATGTTAAAAATTAACATGCTATTGGCGGTAGGTTATTTTGTTGGTGGTTATCTCGGCACTTTAATCTCTATTCCGCCTAGCCATGCTAGCCCTATTTGGCCTGCCGCAGGCATTGCCCTTGCCGGTTTTGTTAGCTATGGTCGTTGCGTAATTCCCGGTATTTGGTTAGGGGCACTGTTTACTCAAGTTTTTGTGTTTTTAGATACGTCTAGTCAAGAAAGTTTCTTTTATTCACTACTAATCGGTGGCGTTGCCAGTACTGCGGCTATTGGTCAAGCGGCTTTAGGCGCATGGTTGACTAATCGCTATGTGGGTAAAAACAACCCATTACTTGATGATACGAGTATCCTTCGATTTTTAGCGTTGGCTGGGCCTGTCAGTTGCGTAGTTTCTGCGTTGGCAGGGGTCTCTGTCCTGTATCTGCAAGGTGTTATTCCGCTGGAAAATATACCGGCAGGTTGGCTAACTTGGTGGATAGGCGATACGATTGGTGTGTTAATTTTTACACCTATGTTGTTATGTTTTATTGGCGCGTCTCGCAAACTATGGCGAATGCGGATTTACTCGGTAGCTTTGCCGTTGATTGTTCTTTCACTGCTGGTACTGTTAGTACTTCATGCCGGAAAGCAACATGAACAAGCCCGTATTAGTAGTCTGTTTACAGAGCAGAGCAATTTGTTTCATAATGCTTTGCAAAATAAATTGACGCAACAGGTTGAAATCAGTAGGAATCTGAAAGCACTTTTTGATAATTCAAATACGGTAACTCCAGTTGAATTCAAAAATTTTACTGGTATCGTTTTAAAGGACCATCCTAGTATTAAAGCTTTGGAATGGATACCGCGCGTTACTGAGGAGAACCGCGTATTTTATGATCAGTTTTTAAGTCATGTTCAGCAAAAGACAACACAGCCTTCTGCACAAGCTGAATATTTCCCTATCGTTTATCTCGAGCCTTATCAAGGTAATGAACTAGCGCTGGGCTTTGATGTTACGACCCAAAACAATTCATACCAAGCGCTCTTGAAGGCTAGAGATACCAACAAAACAACCATGTCAGGCATGGTTAATTTGGTACAAGATCCCAGCGATCAGTCCAGTATTGTCATTTATTCACCTGTTTATCAATTACATCAGCCTTTGGCTGAATCTAAGCATCCATTTGTAGGTGTTGTTGCCAGTGTTATTCAAATAAACACCTTAGTGAACAGCGTTAAATCAGAATTTGAACAGTTACGATTGCAAGTAAAGATTGTTGATGTTGACTATGAACTTTTTAATGAAACTGTTCATGCTCAAAAATTGATGCAGGATTTTCCGATATTGGAAAAGACCTTGACGATGACAGTAGCTGACCGTTCTTGGGCAGTGACCTATACAGCGACACCGCAATTTTATAACGAACAGCTTTCTTGGAATATCTGGTGGCTGATTCTAGGTGGTTTTATGCTTACCGGGTTGTCTGGTGTGGGTCTGCTCATGTTAACAGGGCGGACTCTTCAAACTGAGCATCTTGTTAAATCACGTACAGAGGAACTAGAAACTGAAATTACCCAGCGTAAACGACTAGGCCAGCTTTATGCCTTATTAAGCCAGTGTAATCAAGCTATTGTTAGATGTACTACCAAAAAGGAATTGTTTCTACAAATTTGCAATGCTTCCGTGCAGATCGGTGGTATGAAAATGGTTAGTATTTTACTTATTAATCATGAGTCACGTCGTGTTATACCAATTGCTAGTTTTGGTGAGGGGGTTGAATACTTACAAAATATTGAAATTTCCATCGATCCAGATGATCCCTTTAGTTATGGGCCTGAGGGTACGTCTATTCGGGAAGATAGGCCTGCTTGGATTCAGGATTTCTTAAATGACCCAATCACTGCACTCTGGCATGAACTTGGTGCTGGCTTTGGCTGGGGGGCAGTAGCTTCATTACCCATCTATAATAACGGTGTGGTTTATGGCGTTTTTGTTTTATACACCGATACGGTCAATGCTTTTGACTCAGCGGTACGTGACTTACTGGTTGAAATGGCCATGGATATAAGCTTCGCACTGGACAATTTCGATCGTGAACTTGAACGCAAACATGCAGAGGAGCAAATTATGCTTGCTGCCAAAGTGTTTGAGCAAAGTAACGAAGGCTTCATGATTGCCGATGCCAATCGTATCATCATTAAAGTTAATCATGCTTTCACTGCGATTACTGGCTACAGCGAAATTGAAACACTAGGACAAAACGTCTACATTTTATCTTCAGATCAACCTGAACAGGATACCTATCGTAAGCTTTGGAGCATCATCGATACCCAAAATTATTGGCAGGGTGAAATATGGAGTCGACGCAAGGACGGTGAGCTTTATCCATCTCTGTTAAACGTCAGTGTCGTGCGCGATAACCTCGGTAACATCAATCAATATATTGGTGTCTTTGCCGATATCACTCAGCTTAAAGCGTCTGAGGCTCAGCTTGATTTTATTGCACATCATGATGCACTGACGGCTTTGCCTAATCGTCTAAAGTTATTTTTTCGATTAGAGCATGCCATTGATGTGGCTAAACGTGATCACAAACAACTCGCCTTATTAATGCTTGATTTAGACCGCTTTAAAGATGTCAATGACAGCTTTGGTCATTTGGCGGGTGACCAACTCTTGCAACTTGTGGCTACACGATTAACGACACGGTTACGTGATATTGATACCGTTTCCCGCTTAGGGGGGGATGAATTTACCGTATTGTTAGAAAACATCTCTCATGCACAGGATGCGGCGAGAATAGCCCAAGAAATTATTGATGACTTTAGTCATCCTTGGGCCATTCCTAACTGCGGTGAAGTCCTCATTGGCGTAACTATCGGTATTAGTCTATATCCGCAATATGGAGATACTCCAGAATTATTACTGCAACAAGCAGATACGGCTTTATATAAAGCTAAAGAAAGTGGACGTAATCGGTTTGCTTATTTTTCCAATGAATTCACGAGAGACGCTCGTGAACGCATTGAAATGGAAGCTAGGTTACGTCGAGGTATAGCCCAGAACGAATTGCGCGTCTATTATCAACCCCAAATTGATATCATATCGGGTGCTATTATTGGGGCAGAAGCGTTGGTGCGTTGGCAAGATCCTGTAGAAGGTTTGATTCAACCCAATCGCTTTATTGCTATGGCAGAACAAACAGGTTTAATTGCCATGCTCGGTGCTTGGGTATTAAAAGAAGCTTGCCGTCAAGGTAAGCAATGGCTAGATCAAGGTTTTCAACCACTGATCTTGGCGGTCAATGTCTCGCCCTACCAGTTAAGGCAAAGCAACATTAATACCTTGGTTGCTGACATATTAAGTGAAACTCAGTTTCCTGCTGAATATTTAGAGCTGGAGTTAACCGAAGGTAGTCTGATGGAGCGTCAGACTGAAATAGTAGAGCTACTTATTAAGTTACGAGCACAAGGGGTACGTCTGGCTATTGATGATTTTGGCACAGGCTACTCCTCTTTAGCTTACCTTAAGCGTTTTCCTTTGGACGTGCTAAAAATTGATAAGAGCTTTATCGATGATATTCCTCATCACAAGGACGACATGGAAATCGCTGCGACCATCATTGCTATGGGGCATACCTTGGGCTTTAATGTGTTGGCGGAAGGTGTAGAGACGCATGAGCAGTTAGCGTTCTTAAGGAAGCAAGGTTGTCATTCTTATCAGGGTTATCTAAAAAGCCGTCCACTACCTGCAAATGAGTTTGTTGAGTTTTTAACTAAGTTAAAGCTGTAATTATGGCTAGAGTAGCTACTCTAAAAAAGCCTAGCTTATTGATCCAAAAGATAATGCTATATTTTTATGACTGAATTTTTTAATGCGTAATAAAAAATCAACTGAACCCAGTCCTAAGCAAAATCAACGCATAAGTGCAGCCATCGCCTTGCATCAATCGGGTCAGTTGGCTTTAGCGGAAACTCATTACAGAAAGCTACTGGCGGTATTGCCAAGTCATCCACTGTTATTGGCTAATTTAGGTATTGTTGCGCTGCAAATGGGTAAGTTAGAGGATAGTGTAAAGCTCATTAAAAGATCTCTGCATATCCAACCTAATCAACCTTATGCGTTTAATAATTTAGGTAATAGCCTTAAAGACCTTAATCGACTCGAGGACGCGCTGGATAGTTATGATCAAGCCTTGGCACTTAAAGCCGATTACGCTGAGGCTTATGGTAATCGTGGACTAGCTCTACAAGGCCTTTACCGACTTGATGAGGCGCTGGCTAGTTATGATAGCGCTATCGCACTCAAACCCTACGTTCCTGAGGTGTATTGTAATCGTGGGCTTGCCCTGCAACACCTTAAGCGACTTGATGAGGCGCTGGAAAGTTATGAACGTGCTATAACGCTTAAACCAGATTACGCTATCGCTTATTATAATCATGGGGTTACGCTGCAAGATCTTAATCGACTTGATGAGGCGCTGGAAAGTTATGATCACGCTCTTGCGATCAAACCGGATTATGCTAAAGCCTATAGTAATCGTGGTGTTGTTTTACAGGACCTCAAGCGATTTGATGAGGCGCTAGCCAGCTATGATCATGCTTTAGTGCATCATGCAGATTCAGCTCAGGTCTATAGTAATCGCGGCATTACCTTACAAGAGCTCAATCGACCTGATGAGGCACTAGCCAGTTATGATCACGCTATCATACTTAGGCCTGATGATGCCAAGGCTTACTATAACCGTGGCTTGACTCTAAAGCATCTTAATCGCTTAGATGAAGCGATAGACAGCTATGCAATGGCTATCGTCCTTAAGCCTGATTACACGGAAGCTTATTATAATCGTGGAATCAGTTTACAAAATCTTAATCGTCTTGATGCAGCGCAGCATTGTTATGAATGCGCTATAGTTTTACAAGCCGATCATGCTGAGGCTTATTGGAATATAGCCTTGCTTAACATCATAAGAGGTGATTATGAAGAAGGTTGGAAGCAGTATGAGTGGCGATGGAAAGTAAAGTCTAATCATTCTATAAGAACATTTGCCCAGCCTTTGTGGTTAGGAGAGTCATCGCTAAGCAATAAAACGTTATTGATTTATCCTGAGCAGGGATTAGGTGATTATATTCAATGTCTGCGTTATGTGTCTTTAGCTGAACAGAACGGTGTAAAGGTTGTTCTTGAAGCGCCTGAGGCTTTGACGGCTTTGGCTTCAAGCTTGGCTGGACAATTCACTTTACTAGAAACGGGGCAGCCTTTGCCGGATTTTGATTATCATTGTCCAGTGATGAGTCTTCCTTTAGCTTTTAAGACCACTCTAGCCAGTATCCCTGCAACTCTACCTTATTTGTACGCGGAGAAAGCTAAGTAGTCGATCAAAAGTCTTTTAACAAATAAAATGGTGGCCAATTAGCCATTTAAAGTGCTCCCTGTATGTTTTATGTAAAAAGTCCGTCAGACGTAGAATTTGAAACGTTGACGAGTATGTTTGAAAATCATCCGAGC
>CAIVGC010000450.1 GCA_903905335.1 uncultured Methylococcaceae bacterium | reverse complement strand
GATGTAGTCATGATATAAAATGCCTGTGCTTTTAAATTGGCGCACATAAAAATAATTTAAACCCCTTTGGAGGATATAAATATGAAAAAGATACTTGCACTTTTAGCCCTAGCTCTTATGATTGTTGGCTTATCTGGCTGTATGGATGATCCAGATGGATCAAAGCAAAAAGTTTCTAGTTCTATTTCGCTATAAAACTAAGAATTTTGTAAGACCTAAAAACCCAGCCTTCGTGCTGGGTTTTTTGTTTTTAAAAGATAATTAGTATGTTCTTTGTATACTAAATTAAACGTCCCCATAGGTCATAATCATCAGCCTCTTCTAACTCTACATCAACAAAATCACCGACTTTAAGATGTGTAGCGCCATCAATGAAAACTTGGCCATCAATTTCTGGTGCATCGGCTTTACTTCTAGCGACAGCGCCTTCTTCGACGACTTCATCAATTAATACGGTTTCAATACGTCCTACTCGTTTTTGTAAGCGTGCTGCACTGATTTCAGCCTGATGCGCCATAAATCGAGCTAAGCGCTCTTCTTTAACGTCTTCTGGAATTAAATCAGGTAAATCATTAGCTACAGCACCTTTTACCGGAGAATAAGCAAAGCAACCCACTCTATCAAGTTGTGCTTCACTCATGAAATCTAGTAATTGTTCAAATTCTTGTTCTGTTTCACCTGGAAAGCCTACGATAAATGTACTGCGTAAGGTAATGTCTGGGCAAGTTGCTCGCCATGCTTTAATGCGCTCTAAATTATTTTGGCTGGCGGCGGGACGCTTCATTAATTTAAGAATGCGGCTATTGGCGTGTTGAAAGGGAATATCCAGATAAGGCAGTATTTTTCCTTCAGCCATTAAGTGAATAACATTATCTACATGAGGATAGGGATAGACATAGTGCATACGTACCCAGATATCTAAGTCACCCAATGCCTCCGCTAAATCGTAAAAACGTGTTTTTACCGAACGACCTTTCCAGTCGCGACTTTGATATTTTAAATCTAAGCCATAAGCACTAGTATCTTGTGAAACGACCAACAATTCTTTTACACCGGCATTAGCCAGACGCTCGGCTTCACGCATGACATCATCGATAGGTCTACTAACCAAATCGCCGCGCATGGATGGGATAATGCAAAAGGTACAGCGATGATTACAGCCTTCGGATATTTTTAAATAGGCATAATGATTCGGTGTTAATTTGATACCTTGTGGCGGCACAAGGCTAGTAAAAGGGTCGTGACGTGGGGGTAGATGCTCATGCACTGAATTAATTACTTCCTCTAAAGCATGAGCGCCAGTGACCTTTAAAACCTGAGGATGGCGCGCTCTGATCTCATCTTCTCTTGCACCTAAGCAACCAGTTACGATGACCTTGCCATTTTCAGCTAAGGCTTCACCGATACTGTCCAGTGATTCAGCAACAGCGGCATCAATAAATCCGCAGGTATTAACAATAACCAAGTCGGCATTTTTGTAGGTGGGTGATATGTCATAACCCTCTGTACGAAGTTGAGTTAATATTCTTTCGCTATCTACTAGCGCTTTAGGGCAACCTAAACTAATAAAGCCAACGGTAGGGATTTTTGTCATAAATATAAGGGGGTGATGGTAAGGGTGGTTTTTTGATTATTGGGTTGCAATCTACTTATTAGGCATAACGACACTATCTTGCCAATATTTAAGGATTGATGTTGTTTTATGTATTAATACGTTAACTGCGTCATTTTATCACTGTAGGCAACAATCAAATAAATAAAGTCAAGACTTACGATTATAAAAAAGATTTTTTCCTATATCCTGCTTTGAAGTTAATGGTTCATAATAGCTGTTTTTTATGCGCCCTCCAATGAGTCTACGTCAGCAAATTATTTATCGCATTTTAATATCTTCTCTGTGCATATTGATGTTAGGTGGGACGATGGTCATTTGGCAAGCTCGGCAGTCCATTGATAAAGAAGTCGATGCTTCGATACATTTAGCATTACAGCTAATTACTTTAGGTGTCTCTAACACCCCTGTATTTCAACAAGTAGACGATTTATCTCATTTCAGTACGTTGCAACAAACCCGTCACCTGAGTATTCAACTTCAAAAACCCAATGGTCATTTGGTTCGGTTTGCTGGCGACAAGCTGCCTAGTAACCCTGAGGATATGCCGCCTGCATGGTTTATCCACTTAGTGCAGGGTGAGTACCCTAAAGTTGAATATCAAATAAAAACTAAGCAAGGTGAGTTGTTAACTTTAGTTATTCAGGCTCAACCTTTAGATGAAATTACTGAAATCTGGCAAGAAAGTGAAGCGTTTTTTGCTTCAATTTTACTATT
>CAIVGC010000449.1 GCA_903905335.1 uncultured Methylococcaceae bacterium | reverse complement strand
TATCGAAGTTGCTAAAACCTACCTTGGGACTTTGTTTCGGCAACTTAGCAACGATAGTGGTCGGCAAGATCATTCTATCGGCTGCACTGGCAGGAAAATAAGTTTGATTGACTAACAATTAGCTCATCTACTAAACTACAAACAAGCGTTGATCATAATCAGTTACCTAATTCCAGCATCCAACACACCTACTATTGAATAAAAAGCAGGTATTACCATAGAGTACGCAGATATTAACTCTATCAGCGCCTTGACTAGCATAGCCAGCACCTCCCTTGCCTTTTACAATACTTTACCCCGCCTTTACAAAACCTTTTTGGGCTTTTACAACACCTACATTTAACGACGCATTGGCTGACTGTATCAGTTAATACCTCTGCCAATAGTGCTAATTGAGGTATTAGCTATTCCAATACCTCTGTCAACAGTGCTAATTGAGGTATTAGCTATTCCAATACCTCTGTCAACAGTGCTAATTGAGGTGCTAGCTATCCCAATACCTCTGTCAACAGTGCTAATTGAGGTGCTAGCTATTCCAATACCTCTGCCAGCTAACTAAAATTGCTAAAAATCAGCCTTAATCTTGCTTAATAGCGTATTTAATCGCTATTAAGCCTAAGCAATCAATGCCATACAATGTCTTTAGTCTTTAGTGCTTTTTACTTTTAGGCTCAGTAAGCAGGGGTTTATTTTGCGGATTCTTGGACACCGTTATTTGACCGTTCGAGTTTACAATACCAAATTCATTCTCATTAACTTTCTCAGAACTCAAGCCATTATTAGACTCTATAACGACACTGCCGCCTATAACACCTATATAGGTGTGATTTTCTGAGTTTAAATTTTTATTAAGCACTTTAGGGGGAATCGGGCTATTCGTAGTGGAACTGTGTTCGTTAGGCTGCGCTTTATTGACCTTGGGATTCCGACAATCGGCGCCCTCCATTGGGCAATGAAGGATTCCTGAGTTATCAGCGCAGCCTTGAAAAAGTAAGCTTAAGCAGAATAATGACGACCCTAGACAAACTCTACGGACACTGAGCCAAAACTTTGGCTGATTGCCTTTTTTAAACATATCAAGTTACCTATACTGTAAGTCTCGCAGGCACTAAAGATATCATGAACATTACTTAATGCCTGATTAAAAGGCTAGCAATTTAAGACGGGACACTAGCTTAATCGTTCAATTTTAGGCAGGGTTCTTCTAAGCACAGACAAAAGACGAAAGGCAAAGGCTTAAGTCTAGTACCTGTCACGCCTTAAGTTGCTAGCCTCCTAGGCTTAGTCCTGTAGGTTGGGCTAACGGCTCTATCGTTAACCCAACAATGCTCGGCAATAATGTTGGGTTGCGAAAAGATGCTGCCCAATCTACGCGGCTAAGTACCTAGAAAACACCCCATTCGTCATCACGACATGGATTAACGTCAGGCTTTCCTGCCTGACGCCCTTCGGGCAAATGTCTGTCTGTTCCAGACAGATTTGTGCCGTGATCCAGAATACAAGGATGTATATGTCGTAGTAGAGTGTTTATCATGAAACTTATAGTGCTGTGCCTCACCCTCCATGGCGACTAGTTTGCCGGCAGTCCATGCCGAAATTTCAATTAATACTTAAACACAATCATAGCATAAATACGATTTTGACCCGCTTTGGTCCCACCCACATCAGGGGCCGTGTCTAAAGCATGGGCATAAGTTACATTACCCATAAAATAATCGCGCCATTGAAAGCGTGTGCCAATCCCAGTACCACTCAAGCCATAATCTTGAACTTGTCCCGGCGTAACGCTTTGCTGGTGACCATGCCCATAATCATAAAAACTAAACAGACTGGTTTTTTCCCAAGTGGGCGTAGTCACTTCAAATTTTATAATCTGAGCACTATCCGCGGCCGTTTCACGTTGGCTATAACCTCTTACATCAAAACTGCCGCCGATACCTAGCTGTTCTCCTGCTATCAGTGGATTTGGACTCTGCTGGCCTATCAGGGTAGTTTGTACCAGCCAGTCTTTAACATTAACTAAAAAATTACCACCATAGCGCAATAATTGCCAATCTTGTTTGGCG
>CAIVGC010000448.1 GCA_903905335.1 uncultured Methylococcaceae bacterium | reverse complement strand
ATGCGCTAAAACCTAACGGAATCGCTGGTGATTTTCTTGGCTCGACGGGTGATCATTGGCTAAATTAAAGACGAGATAAGCATGTAGACCTTAAGGCGGAGTGCTTGCGGACGGGGGTTCAATTCCCCCCGCCTCCACCAAAAGTAGTCTTTTTATCCTTATTTTTCAATAGGTTAGAAAGGCAAAAATATTAGGTAATTCACTGTGTGATACATAGGTATGATACAGTGAACTATTCCCCCTCTTATTTGATAAAAAATCGTTACGGCATTTTTTATTTTCAATATCGCATTCCCGCTAAACTCTTAGCATATTCAAACAGCCAAAAATTTGTAAGGTTATCACTTCGCACCAGAATACGAAGAGATGCACTTATGCAATCTAGAATGTTGAGAACAATTATGGATAAACTGGCAAATCAATTCTTTACTAGTACCGAGTCATTTGGCAAAGGGATGGCGTTGTTGATGAAATACAACGCAATGCAGCCTTGCGATTGGGATACCATGAGCGGTTTTCTAGAAGAGCTTGATGAGGCTGAGGATGATTTTCTTAATAGAGCTATAAATTATAGTGCCGCGCAATTACTAGAAAACAAATCCATCATTGAAGAAAATGATCTATTAAAGAAAACAATAGAGCTTCTGCACAATAAAGTATTAGACAATAGTCTGTATGTTGCTGAATCATTGGTATCAACTCAAAAAGAGAGGGCACCATTACTTTCAGAGTTAGTTGATCAATATAAGGCTGATTGCAAGAATAGATGGTCTACAAAGCATAGTAGCGGTAATGAAAGAGATATATTTCCAAAACTAGCGTTATTTCTTGACGTCATTGGAGATAAGCCTGTAAATGAAATTAAGAAGGAAGATGTATTAATATATAAAAATTTAGTTTACAAATACCCTGTCAATAAAAACAAGAAAGTTGCATATAAAGATTTGTCGGTCGGACAGATTTTAACTGGCGATATTCCTGATGAAGATAGAATTAGTGATGAAACTATTGGTAATCATTTTACGAAAATAAGGTCGTTTATTGGTTGGTGTGAAGACAACTCTTCATTCATGCCACCAGACCTAAAAAAACCAATTAGTAGCTCACCCAAAAATACAACTCCAGATGATGAGCAGCGCGATGCTTTTTCTGATGAAGATTTAATGAATCTGTTTGAAAGTAAGGAATATATTCAAGGCATCCATACTTCATCCTCGCGTTTCTGGATTCCATTGCTGGGGTTGTTTACTGGAGCCAGAGAAAATGAATTATGCCAGCTTTATAAATCCGATGTTTATCAAGATGTTGCGTCTGGTGTATGGGTAATAGATATAAATGAAAATAAAGAAGACAAGAAGCTTAAGAAATCATCTCATAAACGAATTGTTCCAATACATAAAAAGCTCATTGATTTAGGCTTTATTGAGTTTACAGAGTCGGTTCAAACGGAGAGATTATTTGAGGACTTACCTTATCTGCGAGATGGATATGGCGATAAATTTTCTAAATGGTTTAATAGAACTTATAGAAAACGTTGCAATGTTGGGCAGTTGCCAGATGAAAAGAAGAATTTTCATTCGTTCCGGCATACTGTTATTACCCAATTACGTAATGTTCACAATACAGATAAATCAGTTACACTCGATGTTCAAGTTTATAAGTTGACGCATACATCCAGAAATCGAATAAATAAATCAGTGTAAACTGCTACGTATTTCAGCATTATGTTGATGAATGAAACTGCAGACTTTATAAAAACGTTCGTAACTGATTTAAATGTCGCTTTAGAAAAGCTAAAGCCTAATGACAGACTGACGCACCTGCAAACTGTTTGGCTTGGATTTTGTTTAACAGCGATGTTGCTGACTAATTCAGTGTGCTGGGCGAAGTTTGAGCGGGTAAGTTTAGGCGAATATAAGATTGCTGCACTGTCGTGGATGTTTCGCGAAGCCAAAATAACCTGGGATTATTTGCTATTGGCCAGTGTGACATTGATTTTAGAGCGGCATGGCATTACTGAAGGCGTGCTGGTTCTTGATGAATCTGATCGAGCACGCTCAAAACGAACCAAACGAATTTATGGTGTACATAAGCAAAAACATAAGATTTCAGGGGGGTATGTGAACGGACAGACCGTGGTTTTATTGCTACTAGTCACGCCGACCATCACATTTCCAGTAGGCTTTGTATTTTACCTACCTGATCCTGTTCTAACGATATGGACTAAAGAAGATAAGCGTTTAAAAAAAGAGGGTGTAGCGAAAAAAGATCGTCCTGTTCGCCCAGAGCACGACAGCCGTTATCCCACTAAATCACAATTAGCTTTGCAACTGCTACAAGCGTTCAAGAATGCTCACGGCGACATTAACATCAAAGCTATATTAGCGGATGCTTTATACGGTAACGCGGCCTTTATGGATAAAGCGTCATCGATATTTGGTATTAAACAGGTTATTAGTCAATTACATGAAAACCAGCTCATTGATTATAGAGGCAAGAAAAGGAATTTAAAGACCTACTTTAATACCATCAACAAAGGCGTCGAAGTCACTTTGCGGGTGCGTGGTGGTGAAGAAGTTAAAGTGATGGTCAGTAGTGCGCGATTAAAAGTATTCGCACAGGGTAAAAAACGCTTAATCGTTGCTTTGAAGTATGATGGTGAAACGGATTACCGTTATTTAGTCGCCACTGATATGACCTGGCGTACAATGGATATCGTTCAAGCTTATACGTTGAGATGGCTTGTAGAGGTTTTCTTTGAGGACTGGAAGCTTTATGAAGGCTGGGGGCGTGAGGCCAAACAATTAGATGAAGAGGGATCAAGCCGAGGCCTGATTCTGAGTCTGTTGTTTGACCATTGCCT
>CAIVGC010000447.1 GCA_903905335.1 uncultured Methylococcaceae bacterium | reverse complement strand
TTAGACTTAAGAGACATCCAAGCCTAAGTTACCAGTACTGATGTTATTTAAATCCACATAGTGATTGTGAAAAAAGTAAGTCAACTATTGGGCAGAACCGCCAACTTAACGTAATCTTTATTCCATTAATAACCCAGAGATAAGCCACCTCCAATGCCAAACTTTTTTTCTAAACAACGCACTATTGCCCAGCCCGGATATAATCGCTGGATGGTTCCACCTGCGGCATTAGCCGTGCATCTGTGTATTGGTCAAGCCTATGCCTTCAGCGTTTTTAACAACCCATTATCTAGGCTTATTGGCATTACTGAATCTGCTCCAGATGATTGGAAACTAACAACCTTAGGCTGGACTTTTAGTTTAGCCATCGTTTTTTTAGGCCTATCTGCCGCCTTTGGTGGCAAATGGTTAGAAAAAGTAGGCCCTAGACTAACCATGTTTGTAGCGGCTTGCTGTTTTGGGGGTGGCTTTCTCATTTCAGCTTTAGGCGTATCTTTGCATCAAATCTGGTTGGTTTATTTAGGCTATGGAGTAATCGGTGGAATTGGTTTGGGTTTAGGCTATGTTTCACCGGTTTCAACGTTGATCAAATGGTTCCCCGATCGTCGAGGAATGGCTACGGGTATGGCTATTATGGGCTTTGGTGGAGGCGCAATGATTGGTGCACCATTGTCAGTATTGTTAATGGATCATTTTAAAACGGCATCCTCCGTCGGTGTGGCAGAAACTTTTGCAGTCATGGGCTGTTTGTATTTTGTCTCTATGTTGATAGGTTCTCTGGCGATTCGTATACCGCCCGAAAATTGGCAGCCTGAAGGTTGGGTTGCTCCCGTTATTGAAAATGACATGATTACCAAACATCATGTCCATATTGACCAAGCCTTAAAAACGCCCCAATTTTATTTACTATGGCTGGTACTTTGTTTAAATGTAACCGCAGGTATCGGTGTGCTAGGACAAGCCTCAGTGATGATCCAAGAAATATTCAAAGGTACGATAACAGCCGCTGCGGCGGCTGGCTTTGTTGGACTACTAAGTTTATTCAATATGGGCGGTCGATTCTTTTGGTCATCTGCATCGGATTTTATTGGTCGGAAAAATACTTATTTCATCTTCTTTGTGGCGGGTATCGCACTTTATGCTTCGGTACCTTTGATAGGTAAATCAGGCAATATGGGCTTATTTATAGCTTTGTATGCACTAATATTAAGTATGTATGGTGGTGGATTCTCTACTATACCTGCTTACTTGGCTGATATTTTTGGCACTCGTTATGTGGGCGGTATTCATGGCCGATTACTGACTGCGTGGGCAACGGCTGGCGTACTAGGTCCGGTGCTAGTTAATTACCTACGTGAATCTCAGATTGAACAAGGTGTAGCTAAAGCCGATGCTTATAGTATGACGATGTATATTATGGCTGGGCTTTTAAGCTTAGGCGCGTTATGCAATCTAATGATCCGTCCCGTCCATGAAAAACATCATATAAAACATAATGAATTTGATGAGTTTGATGGTATTTTTCCTAGCTCCGATATTAAGTCACAATAACTAGCCATCAAACCACATCAGGGTAAATAACATGACTCAATCAAAACCAAAGCCTTTCTCTGAACTGCTAAAATTAATAGTTTTCTGGCTATATGTGAGCATTCCCCTTACTTGGGGCATATGGTCAACTCTACAAAAGACACTCGCGTTATTTATTTAACTGACACTACGCCTATGCAGGCTCGAATATAGCTCATAAAAAACCTAGCTTTAGTTATTATTAACTAAAGCTAGAGCTTTTGAGATACATAGGGGTAAAATAGCCTCCGTATCTCCTGCAGTATTCGAGAGTGTGCTGGGTGTTTCCTGAACCTGTTTTTACCCCGGGGACGAAATCCGCTACTGGTGTGTATGCCCGTTTTATACGGGAAACCTAATTTATCGGTTACGTGCCCACTTGAACCTCCGGTTCAAGGACGAAAGCATATAACGATACAGGTGGGAGATGCAATTTTAACGCTTAATAACTAAACTACCTGCTCTACTGCAAAAACTTTCGATCATTACTAGTCAATGATGAAAACCTCAAATAAAAGATACTTGGCTATCATTGTTACCGGCTTTTCTTATTAAGCAACCCAAACAAACTCTAACGCTCCTCTACAGGCAACAACTCAATAAAATAAATATCATACTTCCCAAGCATGACGATGCTTGCTTATTTATGTATAATGGTCAACATTTTGTAAGCAGCCTAGTCAGTGCAACTCATTCCACAAATACACGTAAAAGATGAGGTAAAAAATGGTATCACTAGAAACGCCAGTCTGTAACTTTGGCATAAAAGCAATTGACTTTACCTTACCCGGCGTTGATGATCGCACTTGGTCACTACAAGAATGCATGGGTGAAAAAGGCTTGTTGATTATGTTTATCTGCAATCATTGCCCTTATGTTAAAGCAGTGCAAGATAGAATCGTTAGAGATGCCTTAGAACTTAAACAGTTCGGCATTGAATCTGTTGCCATTATGTCTAATGATCCAACCGACTATCCAGACGACTCCTTCGAAAACATGAAGCTATTCGCCCAACGCATGAATTTTAGCTTTCCTTATTTATTCGATGAAAGCCAAGCTATAGCTAAACAGTACGGTGCTGTCTGTACACCTGATTTTTTTGGCTATAATACTAACTTTGAATTGCAATACAGAGGTAGGCTTGATGCGAGCCGTAAAGAAACTGCACCAGTTGATACCCGTCGCGATTTATTTGAAGCTATGAAACTTATAGCCCTAACAGGCGACGGACCACAAGACCAAATCCCCAGCATGGGTTGTTCCATCAAATGGAAATAAGCACTACCCCATTAAGCTGAAAACTTTACATCACAAACACACTGAGAGCATAAAATATGTCGATACAAAGAATGGTTGATCTGGATTTATCAGGAAAACGTGTATTAATTCGCCAAGACTTAAATGTACCCGTCAAAAACGGTGTAGTTACTAGCGATCTTCGTATACAAGCCAGTGTCCCAACCATTGAAATAGCCTTAGCTGCTGGCGCTGCGGTTATGCTGTTATCTCACTTAGGTCGACCTGTTGAAGGTCAATATGACGAAGCCTCTTCTTTGAAGCCCGTCGCTGATCAGCTAGCTAAATTACTAGGAAAACCGGTTCGCTTAGAAAAAAACTGGTTGGAGGGCATCACCATTGCACCCGGTGAAGTTGTACTCTGCGAAAACGTACGTTTTAATACTGGCGAAGAAAAAAATAGCGATGCTTTAGGCCAAAAAATGGCTGCTTTATGTGACATCTTTGTTATGGATGCCTTTGGTACTGCTCATAGAGCCCAAGCATCAACACACAGCGTTGCTAAATTTGCACCTATCGCTTGCGCAGGCCCTTTATTAGCTAACGAACTAGATGCGCTTGGCAAAGCACTTGAAACACCTGCCAAACCTTTGGTAGCTATCGTCGGCGGATCCAAAGTTTCTACTAAATTAACGGTATTAGAGTCTCTTTCAGAAAAAGTAGACCAGCTCATCGTTGGCGGTGGCATTGCCAACACTTTTATTGCTGCCGCTGGATTTCCAGTCGGCAAATCTCTATATGAAGCTGATTTAATACCCGAAGCACAACGCTTAATTGCAGCCGCAAAAAAAGCAGGTTCCGACATTCCAATTCCTGTTGATGTAGTTTGCGCTAAAGAATTTTCTGATACCGCTATCGCTACCATTAAGATGGTTGCCGATGTAGAAGACGATGATTTAATTTTGGACATAGGACCTGATACTGCAAAACTATATGCTGAATTAATAAAATCTGCCGGCACTATTGTCTGGAATGGGCCCGTAGGTGTGTTTGAAATTGAGCAATTTAGTCATGGCACTCAAACATTAGCGACTGCGATTGCCGAAAGCAGCGCCTTTTCTATTGCAGGCGGTGGTGATACACTGGCTGCCATCGATAAATATAATATTAACGATCAAATTTCTTATACATCAACTGGGGGCGGTGCTTTCCTTGAATTTCTTGAAGGCAAAGAACTTCCTGCCGTTGCTATATTAAAATCCCGCAGCTAAGAACAGACTCAGTAGGGCAATAGCAGCTTAAAATAAAATTCAGCTGCTATTGAATTACGCTTATAAGCATTACACCTTGACCCCAAAGACTGTAACTTGTACCTTAGATACCAAATCTGTCTATGAAACAGACAGATAACTTTTCACTTACCTAGGTTTAAAAATGGCAAGAATTACCATCGAAGATTGTTTAGAGCACGTAGAAAACCGTTTCAAATTGGTTTTATTAGCAAGCACAAGAGCGCGTCAACTTAGTCATGGTGCAACTGAGTTTTTGCCACGCGGCAAAGATAAAGATACCGTACTAGCCTTGCGCGAAATAGCTGCCGGTCATGTTACGACTGATAACATCAATCTACTACATCGTGTAGGCGACAGTCACGACCACAACCCATTGTTCTAACTATCGCTAATTATGTCGAAAATAGACGAGGCCGTCACTCATAATGAACTTCAGGATGAACTGATTTCGCGTTTATGTGTCGCTTTATCCGTCTATTTAGACCCTGCTCAGGTTAAGGATTGCATACGTGCTTATGAATTTAGCGCAGATGCACATCTAGGGCAGTATCGTAAAAGTGGTGAAGCCTACATATGCCACCCTGTTTCCGTCGCCATCACGCTTGCCGAGATGCGCATGGATGCCAGTGGTATTATGGCGGCAATATTGCATGATGTCATTGAAGACACACCCATCACTAAAAAAGATTTGGTCCAACTGTTTAGCCTAGAAGTTGCTGAACTGGTTGACGGGGTTACCAAGCTCACCAAAATCGACGGAAAATCCCAGAGCCGTGCTGAAACTCAAGCAGAAAATGTCCGTAAGATGTTTTTGGCCATGGGTAAAGATTTACGCGTCATTCTCGTCAAACTTGCAGACCGTTTGCATAATATGCAAACTTTGGGCAGCATGCCTTCGGAAAAAAAGCGACGCATTGCTCGTGAAACCCTAGATATTTATGCACCGATTGCTAATCGGCTAGGCATGAACAAAATCAGACATAAACTCGAAGAACTGAGTTTTGAAGCCATGTATCCCATGCGCCACAGGATATTGACTAAGGCTATAAAAAAAGCCCGAGGCAATCGCAGCAAGATCATTAATACCATTGAAAACACCATCACTAAACGCTTAGATCAGGCGTGTCTGCCCTGCGAAGTGTCTGGACGAGAAAAGAATATTTACAGCATTTATCAGAAAATGCTCCTTAAAAAGCTATCCTTAGCCTCGGTTTTTGATGTTTATGCTTTTCGAGTTTTTTGTGATTCTGAAGATAGTTGCTATCGTGTACTTGGGATTATTCATAACCTATATAAACCCATACCCGGTCGCTTTAAAGATTATATTGCCCTACCTAAAGCAAATGGCTATCAATCTTTACATAGTATTGTAATCGGCCCTTATGGCGTACCTATCGAGATTCAAATTCGTACTCATGAAATGCATCGCATGGCAGAATCTGGCATCGCAGCTCATTGGCTCTATAAATCGGATGATGATAAATCTGAAAAATTCCAAATACGCGCCAATGAATGGCTACGTGATTTATTAGAAATACAACAGTCAGCCGGTGACTCACTAGAGTTTATTGATAATTTAAAAGTTGATCTATTCCCACAGGAAGTTTTCGTTTTCACTCCCAAAGGTGGAATTATTAAAATTTCTCGTGGCGCAACCATCATCGATTTTGCTTATGCTGTCCATACCGATATCGGCAATGCTTGTATCTCTGCACGCATAGATAAACAACTCGCACCGTTACAAACCAAATTAGAAAACGGCATGACGGTTGAAATCCTTACGGCTCCTTGGGCAAGACCAAACCCACAGTGGCTTAATTATGTGACCACGGTAAAAGCTCGAACTAGCATCCGAAACTATCTAAAGCACTTTAAACAACAAGAAGCAATCAGCTTAGGTAGACGATTACTGGAAAAAGAATTAAAAACCTTGCACATTCATCTAGAAAATATCGATGCCAGCCGGATTAATGCTTTACTAAAAATACTAGAGCTTTCAAGCATCAATGATTTACTTGAAGATATTGGTCTAGGCAATAAAATGCCCTTTTTAATTGCTAAACAACTCACGCAAAATGATATCAATGCCCATATCAAACTGAATGATCATAATAATGTCCAGCAAACGCCTTTAATTATCAAAGGCACAGAAGGTATGGTCATTACACTAGCAAAATGTTGTAGACCCATACCAGGCGACCATATTATTGGTTATTTTAATCCCGGCAAAGGTATCGTTGTTCATCACCACGAATGTCGAAATCGAGCAGTCACTCGAAAAAAACACACCAATTGGTTAGATGTTGAATGGAGCCATGAAATAGCCGATGATTTTTCTACCGAACTACGCATTGAAATACTTAATCAGAGAGGTGCTTTGGCAACACTAGCCTCAACTATTTCTGACCAAGCTTCAAACATTGAAAATGTCACTGTTGTCGACCAAGATGACACTGTTTGCGTCGATTTAATTACCCTGACCGTTAAAGATCGTGTGCATTTAGCAAAAATCATGCGGCGCTTGAAAGAGCTATCTATTGTCCTAAAAATAACCCGAGTCAAAGGCTAGATACACGAAATAAAGCTTACATCAAAGGCAACAGTTCATTCAAAATAAGGCCATTAGTCGCCAAAATTTGCTTAGGAAAAATACCGTCATTACCTTGAAAATCAGTCAGTGTTGCCCCAGCTTCTTTAGCAATTAAAGCGCCGGCAGCTACATCGTATAAATTTAGCTCCTGCTCCCAAAAAGCATCGACTTGACCATCTGCCACCAAACATAAATCTACTGCTGCTGAACCAAATCGACGCTGTCCTGTGGTGCTTTGAGCAATTTTAGCAAAGCGCTGTAAATTATTGTCTTCCAAATAAGATCGCAAACAAGCAAATCCAGTAGCTACCATAGATTCAGCTAAATTATCGACACTAGAAACACTAATGACTTGTCCATTTTTCCATGCACCCTTGCCCTGCTCTGCACAGTAATAATCATTTAAGGCAGGGGCATACACTGCACCCATTATCAATTCTTGATTAATTTCTAAAGCGACACTAATCGCCCAAAAATATTGGCCCCGTGAAAATGAATGCGTGCCATCAATAGGATCAACAATCCAACGATTAGTCTGATTGTCACTTTGACCGCTTTCTTCGCCCCAAAAACCATATTCTGGATACTTTTCAGTCAACGTCTGTTTTAAAAATGCTTCAACCGCAACATCTGCGGCGGTAACAAAATCCCTAGGACTTTTTTTATTGACTTCAACATTCTTCAAATCATTAAAATACGTTAAAGCAATCATTCCTGCTTCACGGACTACGTCCTCAAGCAGAGCAAGCGTAATAGACATCTATATTAACCTTAAATGAAAAAACTTAATTATACAGCAAGGTTCATTCAGCCATTGAAAAGCGATTAAACTAAAAACAGCTCATATAATATCTTTAGCGGATACATTACACGGATACATTACACGAATCTATAACCAAACCAAGATGGGGATTTACTTTAAATATTGCTACGCCAGAGGTAATCGAACTGCCATTACATCGCATAATGCGTGATGCAATACGGCATTTACAGTGGAGCCCAATAACAGCGCTAAACCATGGCGTCCATGCGATCCTAATACAATTAGGTCAGCTTGTTGTTCGTTAGCAAAAGCAATAATTTCTTGCTTTGGAATGCCCCAAACTAAGTATTGCTGATCAATAGCAACCCCTAAATATTGCCCCAATTGCTTTAACTTAATCTTTTCCGCTTCCAATAATTCATAGCCGGAATCTTGATCCAGAGCGATTAGCGTACCGTAGCTTGTATCTGGCATGGGAATATTATCCAAGACATGAATAATACTTAATTTAGACTGATATTTAAACGCTAAGGACTTCGCTTTTTCTGCTACATAATCACCGTGTTCTGAGAAATCTACGGCCAACAGAATATGCTGATACTCTTTCATTGAAGCTACCTCTAGTTAGGAGAAAAGATTTTAAGGTAATTATAGTCCTAGCAACTAGTGCTAGTTTTTAATTGTAGTTATCTAACCGTCATAAATCAATCCTTAGATAAACAGTTATAGAAATAAATACCTTACATCTATAAAGTCAATATACAGCCCTATTTTTCAAAAACTTGTAGCAACTAATTTGAGGCCCATATAAACAGCATTTGTGAAATGCATTAAGCTTTTGCGTGACCAGTATAATTCATTTAATAATCAGGAGAGTTATGCTAAAGTTCACGCTGTCATGTAACTCATTAAATAGTCATTTTATCTATAGTAGTTGCAGACCTAATAAAAATAACTATAACGAGGTTTATCATATGAAATTATTAAAAAGCACTGTTATTGCAACCACGCTAGCGCTTTCACTAGGTTCTTTTTCTGCTACTGCTGACGTTTGTTTGGGCATGGCCTGCATGTACAACAGAATGACTGCAGCAGAAGGCATTGACGCTACTATCGTTCAAGTCAATGAAGCAATGAAAGCAATCACTAACAAGTCTGGTGATGAAGTCGTTATAGACAATATCAAAGAAGCATTAGCCACCAGTAAAGAAATTAATGCCAATGACAAACTTGACCGTAATCGTAATCGCGCCAATGATTCTTTGAAAAAAGCCCGTAGTGCTATAAAGGAAGGAGATATGACTAAAGCGACAGAGTTTTTAAAAGAAGCTGAGAGTCGTTTTTCAGGCCTTAAATCTATGATCGACTTAACTCAAGCTGATAGAGTATCCCAACAAACTAACATGCTCAATCGTATTTTAGATACGCCTGACCCTTCCGCTGGAACCCGTAAATAAACCACATTGGGTAACTAAGGACCAGAGTAAACCTAAGTAATAGGCTTGCTCTGTGTTCCTGATACTAAGCAAAAAAATAAATACAATAATTGGCTATGAAAGCCACTGCAAGGAAGGCTTGTATAATAATTTCATATAAACTAGATACCTACACGCACGGCTCTACCTAGCGGCATGATATTGTTACTAACACATCTTTATAATGAGTTTAATAATTCTCGCAACGGATTATCAATAGAGATCTATCCTCAACACCATCACCTATTGAGTTAACAAGAATCACCAGTAAATTTCATATCAACGAGTACAAGTCAGGTAAATATGACATAATGTGCGGTTTTTATACTTATACCAGTTTTCCGTTAAGTAAACGGTCCCTACTGATTAGTAATGTCACCCCTAATTTAATATAACTCAAGCTAGCTATGAACCTACATGACCAAAAACTACGTGAATTAGGTTTAGCGGTTATTCGTGTAGAAGCTCAAGCCATTTCTGCGCTTGCCGAACAAATTAATGATGATTTTGTTACTGCCTGTAAACTACTATTTGCCTGTAAGGGGCGAGTTGTTGTTATTGGCATGGGAAAATCAGGTCATATTGCTGGAAAAATAGCTGCAACTCTAGCAAGTACTGGTACACCTGCTTTTTTTGTACATCCAGGCGAGGCTAGTCATGGTGACCTAGGCATGATTACTAGACACGATGTAGTATTGGCCTTATCAAACTCTGGGGAAACTGAAGAAATCGTCAGAATTTTACCGTTAATTAAGCGCTTGGGAGTACCTCTCATCGCAATGACGGGAAATCCTGCATCAACCTTAAGCAGTATTTCTACCGTTCATCTTAATGTTGCTGTTGAACAAGAGGCCTGTCCTCTAGGGCTTGCCCCCACTTCAAGTACGACTGCCGCACTAGTAATGGGCGATGCTTTGGCGGTGTCACTACTTGATGCTAGAGGCTTTACACGTGACGACTTTGCCTTGTCTCATCCAGGCGGCAGCCTAGGTAGGCGGCTCTTATTAAGAGTCAGTGACATTATGCATAGTGAGAAAAATATGCCTTCTGTACCTGCCACAGCGCTCATAGGAAATGCTTTATTGGAAATGACCGAGAAGAAACTCGGCATGACCGCTATCGTCGATGAACTTAATCGGGTCATTGGCATTTATACTGATGGTGATTTAAGGCGGACATTGGCCAGAAACATTGACATTCAGAATACCATTATTAGCGAAGTTATGACGCCTAACTGCGCGCTTATTTCAGCCAACATTCTTGCCGCCGAAGCCATGCAAATCATGGAACAGAAAAAGATTAATGCTTTAATTGTTGTTGATGAACAAAATATAGCCATAGGTGCCTTAAATATGCATGATTTAATTCGGGCTGGCATCGTATGATGATAAGCAATCATGACATGCGGCCTATTATCGATAAAGCTAAAAAACTGAAATTATTAATACTGGATGTCGATGGTGTATTAACCGATGGCAAACTTTTCTTTGATAACGAAGGCAATGAGTACAAGTCATTCCATGCCCGAGATGGACATGGCATTAAGTTATTACGCCAAACAGGCGTTGAAGTCGCTGTAATTTCAGGACGTAAATCAAATTCAGTCGCACTAAGAATGAAAAGCCTAGGCATTGAGCATGTTTATCAAGGCCATGAAGATAAACGCGCGGCTTTTATCGAATTACTGAATAAAGTGGGTGTCACACCCGAACAAGTCGCCCATGTAGGTGATGATTTACTTGATTTACCTATTATGACGCGAGTGGGTCTTGCTATTGCTGTTAATGACGCCAATTTTGCTGTTAAAGAGCACGCTGATTGGTGCACATCAGCCTTAGGTGGCAATGGTGCTGTACGAGAAGTCTGCGACTTTATTATGCAAGCACAGGGTCATTTTGATGACGTACTGAAGACTTATCTAAAATGACTTTAAGAGAAAATAAATTTTATATTTATATCACTATAATTACGCTATTAAGTTGGCTTATACTCAGAATGACCGGCATGATTGACCATCAATTTAATCAAGCTCCTGCTCATAGCCCCGACTATTCGAGCAAAGGCTATACAAAATGGGAAATGAATGAGTTCGGCGCTCTAAAAAAAAAGGTGATGGCTGATGAAATGCTTCATTACAGTGATGATGGCACTACTCACATGACCTTACCTATAATGACATTTATTAATGCTAAGGCAAAGACACCTCCATGGGTTGTTAAATCTGAAACGGGGCTATTATCTAGCGATGGCAAAGATTTGTCGCTCAACGGCAAAGTGATCATTAATCGAATAAAAGCAGTAGGTGTTAGTCCTCTTACGATTAATGCCAGTGAATTAAAAGTAAAGCCAGAAACAAATTACGCAGAAACAGTTGAATGGGCGGAGTTAATTAGTGAACTCAATGTGACCACAGGGATAGGCATGAAGCTGACTTTTATTGATCCTGTTCACATACAACTACTATCCCATGTAAAAGGAAGCTATGAAAAAAAATAAACTATCAACCCTCTTTTACTCCATTGCATTAGTCATTACATTACTAAGCTACAATGTGCTTGCTTTGGAGTCGGATGCAGAACAACCCATAACGATTGATTCAAATACTGCTACTTATGATGACCCTACCGCAACTAGCACTTACACGGGCAATGTCGTCTCAGTTCAAGGCAGTATCGTCGTTCATTCAGATAAGCTGGTGGTTTACTTTATAAATGGTGATGCTGAAAAATTAGTATTTACTGGCAATAAAGCTAAGTTTAAACAAACACCTAATATTGGAGCTAAAGATATAACGGGAGAGGCATTTATTGGTCATTTCTTTCCCAAAGTAAATCAAATGGTTCTCATCGATACAGCAACTGTTTGGAAAGATGACGGTATTTATGCCAGTGATTTAATTGAATATAACACTAAAACATCGCTGGTTAATGCAGGCGAAAAATCAACTGACACTAAACGAGTACACGTTATCTTAAAACCCAAAACTAAAGAACAACCCATCAAAAAGAGTCAAACCCAATGATAGGTAGAAAAACTAGTTCTAATCAACGCAATCTAAAAGATCTAAAACATTTAATTTATTTCATTTGTTTGCCTTTAGCCTTTAGCATTAGTATTTAAAATGACAATTTTAGCAGCACATCAACTCATTAAAGCTTACAACAAACGTAATGTAGTTAATGGCGTATCATTACATGTTAGTAGCGGTGAAGTTGTTGGTTTATTAGGTCCTAATGGCGCAGGAAAAACCACTAGCTTTTATATGATGGTGGGGTTAATTAAAGCCGATCACGGACATATATCCTTAGATGACAAAGATATCACCCATTATCCCATGCATTTAAGAGCGATACATGGCATTGGTTATTTACCTCAAGAACCTTCAGTATTTCGTAAACTAAGCGTGAGAGATAACTTACGTGCTGTCTTACAAATTCGTTCTGATTTATCATTAGATCAACAAGAACAAATCATTGAAGACTTATTGCAAGAGTTTCATATTGGTCATCTACGCCATCAAATGACACTAAGTTTGTCGGGTGGAGAACGACGACGAGTAGAAATAGCGAGAGCATTAGCAACTAACCCAAAATTCATTTTGCTTGATGAGCCTTTTGCTGGCGTTGACCCTATTTCGGTTGAAGATATAAAAAAAATTATTGAGCACCTGAAAGATCGTGGCATAGGCGTATTGATTACTGAACATAATGTAAGAGAAACATTAAGTATCTGTGATCGTGCGTATATACTTAATGACGGAAAAGTCATTGCTGAAGGAGGAGCTAATGATATTGTTGCGAATGAGGAAGTACGTAAAGTATATTTAGGCAAAAATTTCAGCCTTTAATTATTAGGGTAATCCTTTATAGAATTACTCTAACCAGAAAACTGGGCAACCATAACGTATTACTTCTACCAATTTGTGAACGAATGAAACAATCATTACATCTTCGGCTAGGCCAACAATTAACAATGACGCCTCAATTACAGCAGGCGATCAAATTATTGCAAATGTCGACATTAGATTTGCAACAGGAAATACAGCAAGTACTTGACTCCAACATCATGTTGGAAATCAATGAGGAAGAAAATAATCATCATCATCCTGAAACAATAACAACATCTGAAAGTAATAGTGATTATTCCGAATCCTATACCAGTGAAGGCTCACAAACAAATATACCCGATGAATTACCTATTGATTCTTCATGGGAAGATATTTATGAAGCAGTCTTAGTTCCTGGCATCAGTAATCCTGAAACCATTGAATTTGAATCACAGCGCAGTAATGAAGCTACCCTATTAGATCATTTGTTATGGCAGCTTGAATTAACCATTTTTTCTGAGCGAGATCATGCTATTGCTATAGCTATCATTGATTCCGTTAATGACGAAGGTTATCTTAGTAATACGCCAGAAGATATTTTCCAAGGCTTACAAAGCCAATTCGTAGACTTAGAGCTTGATGAAGTCATCGCCGTACTTCATAGAGTTCAACAATTTGACCCATCAGGTGTAGCCGCTATTGATTTAAGTGATTGTTTAAAGTTACAGTTACTACAATTACCGGAATCTACCCCTTATAGAGAACAAGCTTTGCTTGTAGTCACCCGCTACTTAAAGCTATTGGCTACGCATGAACAATCGAAACTAGTACGTAAGCTAGGAGTATCAGAAAGACAATTAGATGATATAGTCTCTCTTATTAGAACCCTAGATCCTAAACCTGGCGAACGAATTCAGAGTTCAAGCTCTGAATATGTCATACCAGATGTTTATGTCTCTAAACAAAACGACGTATGGCAAGTAAATTTAAATCAAGACATTGCCCCAAAACTACGTATTAACCCATTTTATTCAGCTTTGATTAAACGAGCTGACAGCAGTAAAGATAATGTTTGTATGAAAGACCATTTACAAGAAGCCAAATGGTTTATTAAAAATCTTCACAACCGTAATGATACCTTATTACGAGTAGCGCGCTGTATTGTTGAAAAGCAAACTGGATTTTTAGAACATGGTTCAATTGCCATGAAACCTATGGTATTAAGAGATATTGCTGAAGTACTCGAGTTACACGAGTCAACAATATCCAGAGTGACCACACAAAAGTTCATGCATACACCGAACGGTATTGTTGAATTTAAACACTTCTTTTCCAGTCATGTATCAAGAGAAGGAGGCGGTGAGTGCTCTTCTACAGCTATTAGAGCTTTTATAAAAGAATTAATCGACACTGAAAACCAAGCAAAACCATTAAGTGATAAAAAAATTGCTGATTTTTTACAAGAAAAAGGCATCAATGTAGCAAGGAGAACCATAGCAAAGTACCGTGAAGCTATGTTTATCTCATCATCAAGTCAGCGCAAACGTCTTTTTTAGCGCCTATTAATTTTCAACCAACCAATAAAGGAGTTTATTCCATGCAAGTTATAGTAACCGGACATCATCTTGAAGTAACTGAAGCATTAAAAGCACATATCGATGCTAAATTTGAAAAATTGGCTCGTCATTTTGACAATGTTGCCGATGTACATGTTATTTTAAGTGTAGAAAAATTAATTCAAAAGGCAGAAGCTACTTTGCAAGTAAGTGGTGCAAAATTATTTGCCGAAGATCATCAAGAAGATATGTACGCAGCAATCGATGAAATGGTCGATAAACTAGACCGTCAAATCACCAAACATAAAGAAAAAACAGGCAGCCATAGATAACTATGGTGTAGGGCAAAAGATAAAAAGTAATGTCTTTTTATCTTTTGCCCAACCTTTTATGAAACTACTCATTCTCAGCGCCCTCTCTGGTTCAGGTAAAAGTATCGCTTTAGATACTTTGGAAGACTGTGGTTATTATTGTATAGATAATTTACCGGTCACTTTGCTTGAAGATTTTATTAATCATGTTATGTTGGCAGATCAGCAAACCTATGCCAAAACAGCTATTGGTATAGATGCAAGAAATCAAAGTGAAAGCCTAGCCAATTTCTCCGAAATTTTAAAACTGATTCGTGCAAAAGGCATCGATTGTGAAATTATTTTCATGCAAGCCGAAGAATCGACATTATTAAAACGCTATAGTGAGACTCGTCGCAGGCATCCATTAACGGATTTAAATACACCGTTAAAAGAAGCACTGAAAATTGAAAAGGAAATGCTGATCCCTGTAGCAAAGCATGCCAATGTTGTCATTGATACTAGTCGAACACACTATCATCAATTACGTGAACTTATTAGAGATCAAATAGGTGAACGTGATTACCAACATATTTCTCTACAATTCCAATCCTTTGGCTTTAAACACGGCGTACCTTTAGACGCAGATTTTGTTTTTGATGCTCGCAGCTTACCCAATCCTTATTGGATTCCAGAATTACGCGCATTAACAGGCAAAGATCAAGCAGTAGCCGAATTCCTTGCTGAACAAGCTCTAGTTGATGAGTTTTTTCAGGATATCAGTGTTTTTCTTGAGCGCTGGATCCCTAGATTTGAAGCAGAAGGACGTAGCTATCTGACTATTGCTATAGGCTGTACCGGCGGTCAACATCGCTCAGTTTATCTAGTCGAAGCATTAGTTAGGCGTTTTAAAAGCCCTATCGTTAATGTCATAGTTCGTCATAGAGAAATACAATAAACATAAGGTCATAATCAGATGACTATAAGCTAATCTAAGTGCTCATTTAAAAGGCAAATAATTATTTGCAAGCTCTTTATAATGCTGTATCTGCTTTTGCTCAGACTCTAAAAATTTATTGATTGCTTTTGCATAACGCTCATCCTTAAGCCAATGCGCAGAATAAGTCGTAATGGGTTCAAAACCTCTAGCAATTTTATGGTCACCTTGAGCTCCAGAATCAAAACGTTTTAAACCCTGTTCTATACAATAATCAAGCCCTTGGTAATAACAGGTTTCAAAATGTAGACTATGATATTCCTCGTAACACCCCCAATAACGCCCATATAGAGTATCATCACCTACAAAACTTAGAGCCGCAGCTATAGGTTGTTCGTCCTTAAGCGCTAGTATTAATAATAATTGCTCGCCCATCGTGCGCGCTATTTGCTTAAAAAACACCAGATTCAAATAGGGCTGAGAATTTCTTTTCAAATACGTCAATGAATAAAACTGAAAAAATATCTGCCACTGTTGTTCACTAACATCAGGCCCAGCAATACGGACTAGTGTTACACCCTGCTCACTCACTCGACGACGCTCACGCTTTAGCATTTTTCGTTTACTGGCATTCATGGCAGTCAAAAAATGATTAAAATCAGTATAGCCTTTATTAAACCATTGGAACTGAATGCCCTCTCGTATACTTAAACCTAAGGTTCGCAATTGCTCTAACTGCTGTAACTCAGGAAACAGACAGTGCCAGGAAGAAATACCCTGCTCATCTGCCTGTTGCATAATAAAATCCAACAGAAGACGCATAACATCTTGAAAATCGATACCCGCCTGTACAACTACTCGAGGTCCCTGACAAGGTGTAAATGGAATAGCACTCAATAACTTTGGATAATAGTCCAGTCCCTGTTGTTGATAGGCCTGAGCCCAAGATTGATCAAATACATATTCGCCCCAAGAATGTTGTTTAACATACATCGGCATAAACGCGAGCAATTGATGTTGCTTTATGACTAGCAAATGTGAGGCAGTCCAACCTGTATGCTCACAAACTGAACCACTTTGCTCTAGTGCCAGTAAAAACTCATGGCGTATAAAAGGATAAGCAGTACCAGCGAGATTATTCCAAGCCTCAGCATCAACTTGTGTCATGCTTAGTATTTGTTTTACTTCCATTTCTAAAACCAGTAAAGTTGAAAACGACAGAATATCATCCGTTGATTATACATATGAACCATAAACCTTTTTCACAAGCCTGTGAAAATAACAAAGAACCCATTTTACAAATCATTCGTCAAGTTTTTGCACAGACTAGCTCTGTATTGGAGATTGGTAGCGGCACGGGTCAACACGCCTGTTATTTCGCTAAACACCTAACACATCTAAGCTGGCAGCCTACCGATAAACCAGAAAATATCTTTGGTATTAATTTATGGCTGGAACAAGCGCAATTAATTAATCTAAAACCTGCATTAGCACTAGACATCACCGATAAGAATTGGCCCTGCCATAACATAGATGCAGTATTTACGGCTAATACACTGCACATTATGAGCGAGCAAGAAGTACAACTTGGCTTTGAGCAACTTAGCAAACGCTTAAACCCCAAAGCCTTACTGTGTATATATGGCCCATTTAACTATAATGGCGACTACACCAGTAACAGTAACGCCCAATTTGAGCATTGGCTTAAAAACCAAAATCCCTTAAGTGGTATTAAAAACATTGAAGATATTGTATCGTTAGCAAGCAATCGAGAACTTAATTTAATTCAAGATTACGACATGCCAGCTAATAATCGCTTACTTGTTTTACAAAAAAGCTAAAAACAACAGCCTAGGAATTACTTGCACTTAATGGCTAGCAACTTAAAGCGGGACAGCTTCAGCGCAGACGAAAGGTTCAGGGCGAAAGACTAAGCCTAGGAGGCTAGCAACTTAAGGCTGGACAGCACGAAGAGTCTATTAACTCATGACTATACAAATGTAACTCGTCATACCGGCCTGGAAGCTGGTATCTACGGCCATGGATGGTAAATTTATACATCCCTATGAAGTAGGGCATGCTGTTATTGGTACCAGCTATATTAATGTTTACTTTTTCAAGCGATTGTTCTCAACCTCAACAGAGATTTCAAACATGACTTTTACAACAGCAGCTCTTTGCGATGCCTATTCTGGTGAAAATAATTTCCAGATTGCCGAATCATTATTTATGTCCTTTGGCGGCAACGCGGCTTTTTCTGGTCAAATTACTACATTGAAAACTTTTGAAAACAATGTCTTAGTCAAAACCATATTAGAAGAAAAAGTACAGAACCGAGTTTTAGTAATTGATGGAGGCGGCTCTCATCGCTGTGCATTAATAGATGCAAACTTGGCGGCAATTGCTGTCGAAAATGGTTGGCAAGGCATCGTTGTCTATGGCTGTATTCGTAATGCGGCAAGCATTGATACTCTGCCCATCGGCATACGTGCGCTGCACACTCATCCTTTGAAAAGTCATAAAAAAGATCATGGTGATCGTGATTTATTAGTCTCTTTCGCCGGCGTCAATTTCAAAAAAGATCATTATTTATATGCCGATAGTGACGGAATTATCGTATCAGCAACGAACTTGAGTTAAAATACACACTATATACCAACTAATGAAGTCAAGATATGCAAATTGTACTCGCTAACCCACGTGGATTCTGTGCCGGCGTTGACCGTGCCATAGAAATTGTAGACCAAGCCATCGAAACCTTCGGTGCTCCCATTTATGTCCGACATGAAGTGGTGCATAACCGAACTGTTGTTGATGGACTAAAAGAAAAAGGCGCTATTTTTATTGAAGAATTGACTGATGTCCCAGTCGGCTCTTATTTAATTTTTAGTGCCCATGGTGTTTCTAAACAGGTACAGCAAGAAGCCAAAGAGCGCAAATTGACCGTATTTGATGCCACCTGCCCTTTAGTGACTAAAGTACACATACAAGTAGCTAAGCATGCAAAATCGGACCGTGAAGTTATACTGATAGGTCATGCCGGCCACCCTGAAGTTGAAGGTACGATGGGGCAATATGAAAAATGCACCGACAATGGTGGTATTTATTTAGTAGAAACACCTGAAGACGTCAATAAATTAGTCGTTAATAACCCCGACAATCTCGCTTATGTCACGCAAACGACTTTATCAATGACTGATACCAAAATCATGGTTGATGCTTTGAGAGCTCGTTTTAAGTCCATAGAAGAACAAAAGAAAGATGACATCTGTTACGCAACTCAAAACCGTCAAGATGCCGTTTATGAATTAGCAAAAACCGCAGATACTATTTTAGTTGTAGGTTCATTTAATAGCTCTAACTCTAACCGTCTACGTGAGATTGCTGAACAACTCGGCAAAAAAGCTTATCTAATAGATACTGCCAGTGATATGCAACAAAGTTGGTTTGATGGCGTTAATGTTGTCGGCGTTACTGCTGGAGCATCAGCACCTGAAGTTTTAGTACAAGAAGTCATTAATCAATTAAAACAATGGGGCGGAAAATCAACCATTGAAATTCAAGGCATAGAAGAAAAAGTAGTCTTTTCTTTGCCTAAAGGCTTAAAAAAAGACAAAGAATTGAGTGCACACTGAGTTTGACAGCTTACGCCTAGATAAATGGTTATGGGTTGCGCGTTTTTATAAAACGCGCAAGCTAGCCAGTGACGCTATCTCTGGTGGTAAAGTTCATCTAAACCAACAACGCACCAAACCCGGAAAAGAAGTTAAAATAGCCGCTCTTTTGACTATTTCTAAAGATAACTTCCGCTGGGATATCACCATCATCGGTCTTTCAGCTCAGCGACGTTCCGCCAAAGAAGCTATTTTGCTCTATGAAGAAAGTCCTGAAAGTTTTGAAAAACGCCAGCAACAGATATTATTCCAACGCACACAGTGTGAACTCTTTGATTTTAGTGGTCACGACCATAAACCCAATAAGAAACAACGACGATTAATACATAGATTTAAAGTTGTTACTGAATAAAACGGCTATATTTATCAAAATATTAGCTCAATCATCTCATCGCCATCAAAAATAGAAAGTCCTTTTCTATTATTTCCACTATGATAATAAGATAAATCAAACCTTACTAAGGAGATAAAAATGTCTTTACTAACCCCTTTCACCAAAAAATCTAAACTTAATGCCACTATAAAACAAACGGCAGAAGCACGTATAAGCGAAGGCACTACTCGCGATGGTCTTTTTAAAGCAGCCTATCAAAGTTATGCCGAAATCTTACAAGAGGATGCTTTACGTGCTGAAACCTTATATCAATGGGGCTTTGCTTTATTTCATCAAGCTAGCACTAAATCTGCAGAAGAAGCCGCGAGTCTTTATCAAAACGCCATAGAAAAGTTTTCTTTTTGCATGTTGATTAATCCAGACTATTTAGCCGCTGCTATTAATAGCGGCGTTGCTTATATGGATTTGGCTAGACTTAATCAAGCTAAAGCGGAAGATCACTTATATCTATTAGCTAAAAAACAATTTGAAACGGCAAACCTTATTCAAGCCGGCACGGCTTCTTATAATTTAGCCTGTATTTACGGCTTACAAGGTAACACTGAGGCTTGCTTAGACGCTTTGGAAAACGCCAGAACCAAGGTGACACTACCCGCAATTGACGACATTTTAAATGATCCTGATATGAGCACCATAAAAAACCAAGCTTGGTTTACTGCGTTCATAGAAAGCTTACGCCAAGATATTATAGATGCTAACACTAGAGCTGAAGCCGAAGCTGAGCAAAAAATCCTCGCCGAAAAACAAAAAAAGCTAAAAAAAGTATCCAAAGATGACAACTACTACTAAAAATAAATAGTCCTCTCTATCACACTAAAACTTACTTCTAGCAGCAGACCTTAGGAATAAAAATGGAGTACTTGACTCAATTTATTGAACTTTTTTTACATCTCGACAAATCGCTCAGCGCCGTGATCCAAACCTATGGATCAACCACATACATCCTATTATTCATGGTTATTTTGTGTGAGACAGGCTTAGTAGTGCTGCCTTTTTTACCAGGTGATTCTTTACTCTTTGCAGCAGGTGCTTTTGCAGCCAAAGGTGATATGGATATTACTACCTTATTTTTAACTTTATGTGTCGCCGCCATCATAGGCGACTCTATCAATTATGAGGTAGGTCGTTTAATCGGCCCGAGACTTGCCAGACGTGAGAAAAGTCGATTTTTGAATAAAGACCATATTGCCAAGACTCATCTGTTTTATGAAAAATATGGTGCAAAGACTCTGATTATCGCCCGATTTATTCCTATCATTCGCACCTTTGCCCCTTTTGTGGCTGGCTTAGGAACCATGGGTTACAGAAAGTTTATACAATACAATTGGATCGGTGGCATCGCTTGGATTGCTATCTGTTTATTGGCGGGTTATTTATTCGGCAATATACCTTTAGTTAAGCAAAACTTTACCTTGGTTATATTTGCTATTATTTTCATATCAATCTTACCTGCCGCTGTGGAATATATTCGACATCGAACTAAAGCGAGTTAATATTAATCGTTGCAGAAGTCCTACAATGCCGGTCAGGGTTTGCAACCCCGATCGAAACATTTAGATTTCCATACCTTCGAAACGTGAGTAACGGGGTTATAAACCCCATCACGCTTTTGTCTATTAACTCATGGCTATAAAAGTAACTCGTCATAGCGGCCGGGAAGCCGGTATCCAGCGCCAGGGAGGTAATCCTTATACATCCCTGTAGTCGAGATTCCGGCAGTC
>CAIVGC010000446.1 GCA_903905335.1 uncultured Methylococcaceae bacterium | reverse complement strand
TTGATCATCAGAGGGTGCAAATATTCTTAACACCATGTCAAAACTTTCATTAGGGTAGGGTAAGCGGTTACAACTACCGACAATAAATTGTGTGCGGGGTTGTTTTTTAGCAGCTGCGGCGATTGCAAACTTGGCAATATCAATGCCCTGCAAGACGAGTTGTTCACTACTTTTACAATATTCTGCTATTTTTCGGTTGTAATAACCCTCGCCACAACCGAGGTCTAATAAAGATAGCGTTGGTTGCTGGCTCTGAATAACATCAATGATCATTGCTACGGCTTTTGCCATAGGTTCATAAAACCCCGCTTCTAAAAATTGCCGTCTAGCCGTCATCATGGCTTTGTTATCACCAGGTTCTTTCGAATGTTTAAATTGTACGGGCAATAAATTTAAATAACCTTCTTTGGCTAGATCAAAGCTATGTTGCTCTTGGCAGGCGTAACTTTTACCGGTAGCTTGTAAAGAAAGCGGCTCATTGCATACTGGGCAGCAAAATAAAGGTATTGGTTGGTCAGATGATGGCAAAATGAAGTTTACGCTAAGGATTTAATGGGTGCATTATTTTAACAGCTTTAGGCAATTTGTCTTTGGTATAAGCTTATTTTTGACTTAATGGTGGTCTAGAGTGCTTTGTTCTGGTTTTCTGATTTCAAGCAAGATGATCTTATGGTTAAGAGAGTCGAAATGGCTGGCATTAACCATTGAATCTGTAAGACTTCTGCTATAAACTCAGTTCTCGTTCTAGTTAAATTATAACAATTAAATATAAATCCATAATGAGATTTATTGAGGAGAGGCTATGACTACAATTAAGAATAATGCGCGTCGTCGTTTTATGGTTCAATCAGGCTTAGGTTTATTGGCATTATCAGGAATACCTAGTTATTTACAGGCTATGGAAGGTATGAAAGAGTTGCCCAGAATAGCTGCTCGTAAGGCCAATCCTAATTTTAAGGCCGACGTAGAGTTTGATTTGTATTGCAGGCCAAGTAAGGTGTCAATATTAACGGGAACTGAGACACAAGTGCTGCAATATAGCGCGGTGTTAAAAAAAGGTCCTAAGCTAACCCTAAGTGATATTCCTGGATCTTATCTGGGACCTATTATCCGCTTACAAAAAGGTCAAAAAGTTCGTATCGTCTTACATAACGATTTATCTGAATCTTCAGTTACCCACTGGCATGGTTTACATGTTCCTGCTGACATGGATGGCTCCCCTATGTACGCTATTGAGCCTGGAGCTACTTTGGTTTATGAATTTGAAGTGCTTAATCGTGCCGGTATGAATATATATCATCCTCACCCACATGAAGCTACGGCAAGGCAGGTTTATCAAGGATTGGCGGGGGCGTTATTTGTTCATGACGAAGAAGAGGCTAAATTAGAGTTGCCTTCAGGTGAATATGAAATTCCTATCGTTATACAAGATCGTTTATTTGACGAGCAAAATCAATTAATTTATGTGCGCAGTAAGCATCAGCGTATGAGTGGTTTTTATGGGAATCGAATACTAGTTAATGGTCGACCTGACGTTAAGATTGATGTTGCCAGTCGTGCTTATCGCTTGCGAATATTAAATGGCTCTAATGCTCGTATTTATAAATTAGCTTGGGATGATGGCACGCCCATTACCGTTATAGGTGTAGATGGTGGTTTGCTTGAGCAACCCGAAGTCAAAACTTATGTTATGTTAGCCCCTGGCGAACGCTTAGATATTTGGGCTGATTTTAGCGGTCGTAATGCCGGTTCGCAATTAGTGATGCGTAGTCTAGCCTTTACAGGTGCATTACCTAAAATGGCTGAACGTATGGGTAATATGATGCATGCTAATCAGTTGCCTGTTGGTAGTGATTATCCGATTTTTACGGTACGTGTGACGAAAGAAGTGAGTGATAGTCCTAAGTTACCTGCACAGTTATCGTCATTTTCTCGTTATCATATTAATGATGTGGCTAACCCTCAGAAACCGGTACCCATTGCCATTTCTGAAGGGCCAATGGCGATGCTACTTAATGGACGTGCTTATGCCGATAATGATGTTCAAGATTTCGAACGTATTAAGTTAAATACGCTACAGCTTATAGAAATATTTCATGCTCATGGCGGCATGGGTATGGAGCATAAAGGTGGCGGCATGGGC
>CAIVGC010000445.1 GCA_903905335.1 uncultured Methylococcaceae bacterium | reverse complement strand
ATAAGAATTCTACTATACGATATGTACATCCATGTACTCTGGATCCCGGCAGTCCATGCCGGGATGACGAATGTGATGTTTTTCAGATGCTTATAAGATTTGTATTGATCGGTCTTATTTTTATTTAGGAAAGATGTCTATTTCTAGTAGAAGTAATCGATCTAAATTACGGCACATATTCCGATTGCTTGATTGGAAATATATGGATGCCGATTGTTTTATCCAAAACAATAAAAAAGTTCAAATCGATACCACTAAACAACTTTGCTACGAATTTTCTCTGAAAAGTTTAATACTTGGTTCTGATTTAGTGAGCCAATTTGTCATTCCTTGGCACTATGCCGAACCTAATAAGTTAAAAGATATTATAGGTGACGAGATGAATGAGGCAATACTACATCCACGCATTCGAGATAACAATATAGAGGTATTCAAGGCTAATTTTTCACAAATACAATCGATTTATTTAAGTCATGATTGAAGCAAAATTAAAAACTAAAAGTAATTTTGTCGGTTATTTGGGTATTAAGAATTATTCACGAATCGAACAGGATTTGATTTTACCAACTGTGCGGCGATTTTTTTTAGCACAAGAAATTCAAGCGTACAAAGTTATTAATGAACAAGCAGGCTTTGCAGATTTAGATTTTAATAGATATAATTTTGATGATTTTTTTGCACATTTCTATGATTTTATTGTGAATGGAATTAAAAAAAATGGAGATAACGTTGAAATCGTTGTAACGTATTGCATTACATTGGATGAGGAAAATTGCAGTAAAACCTGCGATAAAACACATATTCGTTATGATGAAATATTACTTTATCAACAGCCAGTGTTTTATTTTATTTATGTAGACAGAAAAGATATTTTTTCTTGTTTGCGAACTATGCCGGTTGTTGGTTCTACTGTAATCGGTTAACCCGTAAGGGGCGAGGCTATAGCCGAAACCCATTATAATCATTCAATGTGTAATGGCTTTTGTTCTTTCACCATCCTGATGGGTTTCGCTATCGCTCTACCTATCCTACGAAATATGATGCAGTACAAAGTCATATTCCTTTTAGCGAAAAATTGAAGAAAAAACACGGTCTTTACAATATGGATAACATACAAACAGCGATGATTGAATTAGCCAGACAAAACTCAGATATTGTGATTGTTTGGCTTTATGGTTCCCGCGTTAAAGGGCTTGCCAATATAAACAGTGATTATGATGTTGCCGTCGCTTTTAAATCCTTTATCAAGAACGATGCGTTGGAGAAACGCTTAAGACCTGAATGTTTAGCATTAGACTGGCAGCAAGCGCTAGGCTTGCAAGACTTTAAGCTGTCTATTGTTGATATTAATCAAGCACCTATTCCATTAGCATGGCAAATAATTGAACCGGATTATGTGTTGTATTGCAGTGATGAACGAAGGTTATGGCAAGAAACGCGTCGAATTGGTAGTCGTATGGAAATAGATTTTACCCCGCCTGTTCATGAATATCCGTTACAATTGTGGAGCTGAAGCTGATGTTAAAAGAATATCTTATCGCTATAGCACAACATCGCTGTGAATGTTTAGAAGATTTGGATAATTTAGCCAGTATTGCGGTACAGCGCCCCTTTAATCGTATTGAGCGACTAGCGGCGGAAAGGGTTTTACAAGTGTTGATTGAGTCTTGTATTGGAATGGCAAAGCATTGGTTAAAAGCTACAGGAAAAAATCAGCCTTTAGAAGCTTACGAAAATTTTAATAAGCTAGCTGAACTGCAAAAAATCTCACTTGAAGAATTAAAAAAATGGCGAAAAATCATCGGTATGCGCAATGCCTTGGTGCATGATTATTTAACGATTGATAGTGAGTTACTTCAGCAAGTACTTGCTGAGCGACATTATCAGTTTTTAACTGATTTTTTGCAAAAAGCAGGTCAAGATTTACAAAGTCACTAAAAACCATCCACTATTATTCTGGTGGTTTGACATCATTTATAACGGTTCTAAACATGCTCACCAGCACTATCTTGATTGAATGCTGGTTTAAATGAGGTGTTAAGTCGTATCAGCCAATCTTTTTAACGTGGTACTTAATTTAAGTAAGGCTACGCTTAGTTTGTCATCCGAAATACTCAGACTATGCTTGCGAATAAGGTCTATACCTTCTAGGGAAGGTAGGTTTGCCTTACGTTGTGTGGTTTCTGTCAGCCCTGTAGCTCGACTAATAATCTTAATTTGTAAGTTATCTATGGGGAATTTAACTAAGGTCTGGATAGACGCTAATATAGCGGTATTATAAAAACGTAATTGAGAGGCCCAAATGGCTGAGCCGGTATAGACCAGTAATTTATGATCTTTTATCAGGCAATGTTTAGTTTGTTT
>CAIVGC010000444.1 GCA_903905335.1 uncultured Methylococcaceae bacterium | reverse complement strand
GTCTTTTCATCTATTTCACTCTTTAAATTGAATAGTATAACCCAGCCCGTAATATTCTTATGGTCAGCTAGTTAATTATTAAATACATTAAATTAATTAATTAATGTTTAAATTATTGTTATGTCTAAATGCTAATCAAAAACCAAGCTATTTTAAATCATCAAAGAATATAAATTTCTTTGGTTCTTTAATAAAGAAGCTTTATAACTATAAAGTTACTTTTAAAGATATTATTACTATTATGTAGTCATGATTCTGTGTATAACTTACCTTAAGTCTTTATCTTAAAGGACTTAGTGTGAATTATAAGTTGTTACTTAATACCTATGTTGCTTGTGTATACAAATTTTTGAAAAAATTTATTTAACTTTATACTTAGGTTATGCACAACTTTAGTAACAAGGATATGAGGCTCATTGAGAGCTTTTTTTAGGCCATATTTTTACAGACAGTCGCCTATTTTTTTTACCCCAGTATCTATTGTTAATACTTACTATTTGATGTAATTGCCTATTAGTTAAGCACACGACTAAAAACTATAATAAGATAGAATCGTTTTTACTTTGGATGAGTTATTTCCCATGCGTCGTTTTATTTTAATGAGTTTTCTTGTTTTTCCAGTCTATGCTGTTGAACAGCCACCTGAAACTGAGGCAGTGACTGATTTACCTGAATTACCTTTGCCTGTACATAGTGGTGAAACCATGGAGCCTGATATTACCATTGTCCGTAAAGGTACCAATACCGTAGAAGAATATCGTAGATCCGGTAAACTTTATATGATCAAAGTGAAACCTGATATTGGCCCCCCTTATTATTTTCTTGATAATGATGGCGATGGCAAAATGGATGTGCGCACTAATGATTTAGATAAAGGCAGTAACATCAATATGTGGAAACTATGGGAATGGTAAGAATATAACTCGTGTCTGTTTATACGGAAGTCAATTCGTCACAACTTAAGCAATTTTTCTCATTCTATACGCTTGGTGAAGTGATTAGTTTTGAGGGCATAGAAGACGGTATCAATAATACCAATTACTTTGTAGACACGACCCAAGGCCGCTTCGTATTAACTTTATTTGAAACACTTTCAATCAGTGAAATACCCTACTTTACTCAATTACTTTCATATCTAGCCAGAAACGACATCTTCTGCCCAGAACCTCAAGCAGATCAATCAGGCCTGTTATTGCGCCAACTTAATAACAAACCTGCCGTATTATTTAAACGCTTATTAGGCACAGCAATATCGACACCTACTATTGAGCATTGCCAAGAAATAGGTCATCAATTAGCCAAAGTACATTGTTGCACTCAAAACTATGCCTTCCCTATCAGGAACAGTCACGACTTAAATGGATGTATAACGTTAGCTGAAAAAATTGACTCCCAGTTATCAGTTTCAGATCGCGCACTAATTCAAGATGAGCTGCTTTTTCAAGCTGCTCATCCCATGAATGACTTACCTCTAGGTTTTATACACGGAGATTTATTTAGAGATAATGTGTTGTTCCTTGATAAGAAAATTAGCGGCATACTAGACTTTTATAGTGCTTTTACAGGTATATTACTGCTTGATGTTGCTATTACTGTCAATGACTGGTGCCATGAAAAGGATCAACTTAATTCAGAAAAAATTAAGGCATTACTTTCTGCTTATCAAACCCTAAGGCCTTTATTAACGTGTGAGAAGCAGAATTGGCCAGTTTTATTAAGAGCATCTGCTTTACGTTTCTGGCTTTCCCGCTTAGAACATCAACTCTTTCCTCGCCCCGGCAATCTCATCTTACAAAAAGACCCACTCCAATTTCGGCAACTACTACAACAACATCGATTGAATTTTTCAGTTAATTCAATTTTATAGGCCTTAGTATTATTTTTTAGTACTTTCTTCTTTAATAAGTTTATCCATAACTTCAATCATTTTTTCATGAGAGCCTGCCAAAGTACCATTGGTTTTGTATTTTCCATTAACAATGATAGCAGGTACCCCTGTTATGCCATATCGAGACGCCATAAGAGGAGCTTGACGCATTTTAGAATCAACAGCAAAAGAATTGTAAGCTTCATTAAATTGGCTTTCAGTCACGCCATGTGCCACAAAGAAAGCTGCTTGCGATGCTTCAGTATCTAATTTTTCTTTACCATTTTGTATAGCATCAAAAAAATCAGCATGGACTTTATCAACAACGCCTAATGCTTCTGCTGTGTAATAGGCTTTAGCGTGTTTACTCCATAATTCATTAAATGCAGCTGGTATTCGTATAAATTCAACATTAGCAGGTAGATTTTTTTTCCACTTCTCAAGCAAAGGCTCAAAGGCATAGCAATGTGGACAGCCGTACCAAAAGAATTCGATGATCTCAATTTTTGCTGGATTTTGTGTAGGTTGAGCGGGGGTTAGCGTTTCATAACCTACAGATTCTGCTCTTACTAAAAAAGTAGAAAAACAAACTAGGATTAACAAACACAGTTTTATGATTTTTTTTAACATAGATTATGTTCTCAATGAAGATAGTTGATTAATAATGTCGTAAGGGTAAGTGAAAAAAGCATCACACGTCATTATCTTTAGCTTTGAGTGTGATGCTGATAGATAACAGCCAATAATTCTAACTAGAAATACCTATTTCATCATTGAAATACGATAAGACACCGCTTTAATTTCTTCAATAGTCATTTTTTTAGCAATCATATGCATCATATTATCTGGATTATTACTACGTTCATCCGTTTTAAAATCGGTTAGCGTTTTAATTAAATAATCAGCATGTTGAGATTTTAATGATGGAAATGCTGCCGGTTTATTACCTTCACCGAAAGGCCCGTGACAAGCAATACAAGCTGAAACTTCTCGAGTAAGGTCACCATTGCGGTATAAATCAGAGCCTTGAGCAATAATTTCCTGCAAAGGGTTTTTCTCTTTGGTTGTCGTAGCTACCGGTTTTTCATCATCATCATCTAGAATAGGCAATTCATTTGCTGAAATTTTTTGTGTCGCATAATAAGCACCGAGATTGGCCATATCTTCATGAGATAAGCCGGCCGCAATCGACGACATCATCGGATTCTTACGCGTACCATTTTTGAATGCTTCTAACTGTTTTATAAAATACGAGGAATGCTGCCCTGCAAGCTTAGGAAATGTTGTAACTAAACTATTACCATGCTCTCCATGACAACTAATACAAGCAGCTGCTTTTTCTTTTCCTGCATCAATAGCGTCTTCTGCATGTAAAATACTGGAAGTACCGGTAAATACCATGGCAAATAAAAGAACCAGCAATTTTTTTTTCATCGGATTTCCCTTTAGAATAAAGTTGTCATTGTATGGTAGCCCTTGATTTATATAGGCTGCTAAATGTAACCAGATTCTACCCTAATTAGTAAGCTTAAGCGAGATAGCCATGAATCCAATTTATCACCAAGCAAAATTTATTAACAGTTCGCCCGATCTTAAAGATACACCTGAAGACCAAGGCAAAGAAATTGCATTTGCTGGACGCTCAAATGCCGGAAAATCGAGTGCCATTAATACCCTAACTCGACAAAATGGTTTAGCTAGGATTAGTAAAACGCCAGGTAGAACACAGATGCTGAATTTTTTCGAAATCAATGATCAGAAACGATTTGTTGATTTACCGGGTTATGGTTATGCCAAAGTGCCTATTGCTGTGAAAAAAAAATGGCATGAACTGATGGAAAAATATTTAACACAACGCAAGTCTTTATGCGCCATCATTTTAGTGATGGATGTACGTCATCCTTTAACGGAATTCGATTGGCAAATGGTTAACTGGTGTCAACATACTGGTTTGCCGTTGCATATATTATTAACTAAAGCCGATAAATTAACGTACGGAGCAGCAAAAAACACCTTGATGCAGGTGCAAAAAGAATTAATAGATATTAATTTTCCGTTAACGATACAGTTATTTTCTGCTTTGAAAAAAACGGGCGTAGATGAAGTACATAAAGCGTTAAATCTTCTTTTTAATCAAGTAGAATTCGAAGCAGAGGCTGAACAAATAGAAGAATAATAGTTTGTGGCAGTACTTATTAGGCTGAACTTAAATCCACCTAGCTTTATATAGGTGGATTAAACTTAATCTAAAAAATCAAATAGTTACATCGTGATAAATATTTTGCACATCATCTAAATCATTCAGTAAATCTAAAAATTTCTCAAATAATTCGACATCATCAGGATTCATGGTCATGAATTCTTTGGGTATAAATTGAATTTCATCGACATCAAAATCAATATTGCCTAATAAATCTATTAAGGCTTGCTTGGCTTTAAAGTATTCTGAGTGAGGTGTAAAAACGGTAATTTTGCCCTCACTACTTTCAATATCAGCAACATCGACATCAGCAGAAAGTAACGCCTCCAATATCATGTCTTCATCAGCATGATCAAATACTAAGATGGCGGCATGATCAAACATGTGACTAACCACACCCTGTGTACCAATTTTACATTTTGTTTTAGTAAAACACTGACGTACATCGCCAAAAGTTCGATTAGGGTTATCGGTTAAACAATCAACAATAACCTTGCAGCCACCCGGGCCAAAACCTTCATAGCGTATAGGCGCGAAATCTTCACCACCACCACCTTTAGCTTTATCTATTGCTTTTTCAATAACGTGGGTCGGAACCTGGTCTTTTTTCGCTCTATCAATTAAGCCCCGTAAAGCTAAATTGCCATCAGGGTCTATGCCTCCAGACTTAGCGCATACATATAATTCTCGACCATATTTGCTATACACCTTTGCCTTAGCATCTGATGTCTTCGCCATAGAATCTTTACGGTTTTGATACGCTCTACCCATTTAAAATTGCTCCGTTTACTAAATAAATTGTGTAATTTTACAGAGAAGTCTGTAGGTAGGGAATTTTTAGTGATATAAAATACGCATTGCCCTACATGACAGGTGCTTTAAGCGAGTGAATTAAGCCGCTATCTGTTCATACAAGTGTTTCTGGAATTCTATAAACAAAGAGCTAATGTTAGCCACAGCCCCCAGTACTACTTTGGCATCTTCTAAGGAATGATATTTGATATTTAATAATGTCGCCAATTTCTCTTGGTCTAATTCCTCTACACCTGATTCAATATATTTTGTTAATACGAAATCAATAAACTCTTTCTGTTGTGCATTAAGTAAGGCAAATATGTTGGCTTGTGCTGCTGCGACTCGTGCTGCTCTTGTGATGGGTTTTATATCGCTATTAAACACATATTCTAAGACATCAAATAGGTCGCTTTTCTCCGCATCTATAAGTTGCTGTAAAGAAGCCAGTTCATCTCTGCCATATCCTGCATCGGCTAGTTTTTCAAGTAAGGTCTTGCGAGTCATCGGGTGCGACCACAGCGTTCTTAATTCGGCTTCGCTTTTGAATAGACTGGGCAACTCACCAAACAGGTTATTTAAGAATTCTTCTGCTGAAATAGGTTTGCCATCGGCACTCCAAAATGAAGTGGCTATCATATGTTGGATTTCTCGCTCTTTGCCGTCTTTGAGCTTAACCTTTATTTTTTGTCGTTTCTTACAAGAACAAGGCTCTTCACCACACACACTACAAATTTCTTTGGGTTCTTTGTAGCAAACACAAGGACTTTGGCCACAAGTAACGCAGGGCTTTGGCCCGCCAGTAATAGTAGTTTTAGGTGGACATTCACAGACCACTTGTCCGCAAACGTCACAAGGCAGTGCTTCGCCATCCCACTCTGGGTCGGCAAAATGATGGTAGGCATTTACAAAATCGTAAGCGGGGAGTCACTATTTTTGCGAAAGATTTTTCCGGGCTCCTGCTCGAAAAATCAGCAAAAACTACGCGACCGCCAATGCCTTCGGCTGCCCCGATTCGTCCTGCTTCCCTCGCCGCACACCCAACAAGGGGTGCACAGCTTAGTTTCGCAATGACTTTACGCCATTTCGTAAAGCCTGCATTTTCACTACGCAAAAAACGCTCCGTGAAAACACATGCACTATGGCTATCGGCGACTAAAAATCTTCACTTCGCTAACGCTCCGTTTCCACGATTTTCAGCGATAGTAAAGAATTCTTTGCCATCAAACAAACGAGTACCTCGACCCACTATTTGCTTAAACTCTATCATAGAGTTCACAGGTCGCATCAGGACAATATTGCGAATATTTCTGGCATCAACACCGGTTGAGAGCTTTTGTGAGGTCGTTAAAATAGTGGGTGTTGATTTCTCATTATCTTGAAACTCACGAAGAAATTGTTCACCGATTTCACCATCATTAGCGGTCACCCGAACACAATAATTAGGATGGCTTGAGGTCTTATATTGATTAACTAAATCCCGAACGGCTGCTGCGTGTTCTTGAGTAGCACAGAAGATAATAGCCTTCTCGTTTTGATTAGCATCATCCATATAAACCTGCACACGTTTGGCTTCCCGTGCTTTTATCTCAATAATTTTATTGAAGTCATCTTCGGTATAGAGCTTACCTTCTTCTATTTCACCTTCAATGAGGTTGTCATCACTGGTGTAAATATAATCATCCAGCGTAGTGCTTATGCGTTTTACTTTGAAAGGGGTCAAGAAGCCATCATTGATGCCTTGCTTCAAGGAATAGATATAAACAGGCTCACCAAAATATTGGTAAGTATTAACATTATCATGTCGTTTAGGGGTTGCTGTTAAGCCTAATTGAACGGCAGGCGCGAAGTATTCTAATATCTTACGCCAATTACCTTCATCATTAGCCCCGCCTCTATGACATTCATCGATGATAATTAAATCAAAATAATCAGTTGGATAGGCATCAAAATAAGGGGCAGGCTTACCGTCAGCATCTCTACCGGTCATAAAGGTTTGGAAAATAGTAAAAAAGATATTGCCATTAGTAGGCACACTGCCTTTTTTGCTGATTTCTTTAGGGCTTATTCTGACTAAAGCATCTTCTGGAAAAGATGAGAATGAGTTGTAGGCTTGGTTAGCTAATATGTTCCTATCGGCTAAAAATAATATGCGAGGTCTTCTACCACCATCAAGATTAAGATTCCAGCGGGTTTGAAACAACTTCCAAGCAATTTGAAAGGCTGCGGGGAGTCGCTATTTTTGCGAAAGATTTTTCCGGGCTCCTGCTCGAAAAATCAGCAAAAACTACGCGACCGCCAATGCCTTCGGCTGCCCCGATTCGTCCTGCTTCCCTCGC
>CAIVGC010000443.1 GCA_903905335.1 uncultured Methylococcaceae bacterium | reverse complement strand
GCCTTGTGCGATAATCTGACCACCATGAACTCCAGCACCGGGACCAATATCAACAATATGTTGTGCCGCACGTATAGCATCTTCATCATGCTCTACAACAATCACGGTATTGCCTAAATCTCGCAAATGAAACAAGGTATTAAGTAAGCGCTGGTTATCACGTTGATGTAAGCCTATTGAAGGTTCGTCCAATACATACATCACTCCCACTAAACCTGCACCAATTTGACTGGCTAGACGAATACGCTGAGCTTCACCACCCGACAAGGTATCAGCACTACGATCTAAGGTTAAATAATTAAGCCCTACATTAACCAAAAATTCTAAACGTGCTTCAATTTCTTTAATAATCTTAACTGAAATTTCACCGCGCTGACCTGGCAAACTCAATTGTTGAAAAAAACTCAATGACTTACGAATAGGTAGCTTAGTAAGTTCATGTATGGCCAATTCGTCTATAAAGACATTACGGGCAGCGGCATTGAGTCGTGCGCCATCACAGACATTACAAGGTTTATGAGACTGATATTTTGCCAGTTCTTCCCGCACCGAAGTGGAGTCGGTTTCATGATAACGTCGCTCCATATTGGCAATAATGCCTTCAAAACGATGGCGCTTTTTTTTCACCGAACCAGAGCCTGACATGAATTTAAAATCAATTGCCGCACTACCACTACCATACAGTACAGCGTCTTGGGCTTCTTTAGTTAATTCCGAAAAAGGCAGTTCTGGATCGAAATCATAATGTTCTGCTAACGAGCAAATGATTTGATAATAGTAAGCATTACGTCTATCCCAGCCACGTACCGCACCAGCGGCTAAACTAATATCTGGATTATGAACCACCAATTCTGCATCAAAATGCTGTCTTACCCCTAAACCATCGCAACTAGAACATGCGCCTTTAGGATTATTAAAAGAAAAGATACGTGGTTCTAATTCACTTAAGCTATAACCGCAATGCGCACAAGCAAAGCGCTCAGAAAAAAGCAACTCTGTCGCATCATCTAAGCAAGCAGCAATAGCAATACCATCGGCAAGACGTAACGCGGTTTCAAATGATTCAGATAAACGTAGGGCTATGTCGCTACGAATTTTAATTCGATCAACGACCACCTCAATACTATGTTTCTTTTTTAAATCTAAAGCGGGTGCATCATCTAAATCATAAACTTTGCCATCAATTCGGGCACGGATAAAACCTTGAGCACGTAAATCATCAATGAGTTGACTATGTTCGCCTTTACGATCAATCACCACGGGAGCTAATAACATCCAGCGTTGATCCTGAGGTTGTGCAAGTAAATGGTCGACCATTTGACTCACAGTTTGGGCTTCTAGTGAAGTGTGATGCTCAGGACAGCGTGGCGTGCCAGCACGCGCATACAGCAATCTTAGATAATCATAAATTTCGGTAATCGTACCTACCGTTGAACGAGGATTATGCGAAGTAGATTTTTGTTCGATAGAAATTGCAGGCGATAAGCCTTCAATATGATCAACATCCGGTTTTTCCATAATGGATAAAAACTGACGTGCGTAAGCAGAAAGAGACTCTACATAGCGCCGTTGTCCTTCAGCATATATAGTATCAAACGCCAATGATGATTTACCTGAACCTGAAAGCCCAGTAATAACAATGAGTTTATCTCTAGGTAGATCAATATCAATGTTTTTTAGGTTATGCGTTCTAGCACCACGGATGCTAATTGTATCCATCAAATAAATCCGGCCATTAGGTTGATTTTGTAACTGCTGTAACGGCCACCCCTCAAGAAACCTATCATTTCAGAATGAATGGGAAAATAAAATAATAATTATACACAGACTACCTGTTACGCCATAGCTGATTTACTACAGCGTCGGCAATGATGGCAATGGAGTAACAAGTATTTTCCTTCAAAGATCTCTGTAGGTAAGTTAATTGGCACGTAAGTCTGACAAGTTTAGTGATGTTCTAACTTGTAAGGTCTTTTGCTATTGCGTTTGAGCGGCGACTAAGACTTACCTACTTAACTCGCCTTGTGATTTTTTAAGCACAGCCACAACCGCAGCGCCCAAAAAATCCGAAAACCTAGCAAAAAAAAACGGCAATTTCACGACGACAAACTCGCATTCGCTGGCTCTCGAATGCCATTCCTCGCCTCAAGTATGCAAATTCGTCGCTCTTGAAGCGCAATATCTCGCTCCTGAATGCACTTAAAAAGAGAAAAATCAGCAGTTCTAAAGCTCATGATGGGCAATCAGGGCCATCAACATGGGCAGCGAGAGCAAAAGTTGTGCCTTCCAAGCGTTTTTTGAGGCAATTTCTGGCTAAACAAATCGGAATCTTGCAGGCTTTGTTCCGATTCCTGCCTGTATGATTGCGCTTCGGAACAGACCAAATCGCACTCCTTCGCTCCTGATTTCGCATCAAAAGAAAAAAATCGGCAAATTGAAAGCTCATGATGGGCAATCAGGGCCATCAACAGGGGCAGCGAGAGCAAAAGTTGTGCCTTCCAAGCG
>CAIVGC010000442.1 GCA_903905335.1 uncultured Methylococcaceae bacterium | reverse complement strand
GATAGTAATAAATGAATACCTCAATGCTGCCATCTAGGGGTTCCCATGCGGCTACGCAGAGTGTCCATTGGGTTTGTAACGTTTCGATCAAGTTTTGCAAAAAGGGATTCATGGTGTTGTGGTCGTGGCCATATCGAGTGATAGTTGTGGTCTTTGCTTTATAGTCATCATACATAATTGGGTTGATGCTGTATCAACCCAATTATGTTGTAGATTGTTTTTTTACATCCTTATGTCTTAGATTCCGAACGTCCATACCGGAATGACGTCACACAAATTATGGCATAAAAGGCAATGAGAAATGTTTTTGTAAATCGCTTAAGCGAGGCTGATCGGTAAAGACATTGTCAGGATAATAACCGATATGTTGCACATTTAATTTTTTTAGTAATTCTAGTTGCGAGATAAAAACTGGCATAGGGATTTTTTCTTGGGTTTTCCAGTTCATTGCTTGTAATTCAAACACGGTCTTTTTTAGACCCTCAGGCTGTAACGCGACGGTTTTAACCAGTTGCGTGAGCCACTGAGTAGGGTTTTTAGCTTCTTCCATAAAGGGCATGGCTTCTATGGCCACATAATCATAATGCGCTAAGAACGATTTAAAAGATTGCGCGTACCATTCTTCACTGTAAGGCTTTAATAAAGGTAGCGCATAAATGTTTCTGGCTGTTTTTATGCCGGGTCTATAAATACGCACCCGATCAGCTAACTGATCAGTAAATTGATTAATTAACTCGGTTTTTTGTTGAGCCCAAGCCATACGCGTGGTGCTAGTCGCATGTAGTTTATTGAAGTCCATCGGCAAACCACCGACTTCTTTGGTGTAAGTCAAGGCTAGGGGCGAGACATCTTCAAAGTCTGACAAAATGCCGTCGTCATGAAACAAAATACCATCAAAGTTACAATGTTTAGCCAAGTCTTCATAAATATCCGCTACAAATTGACGAGCTTCAGGATTAGCTGGCGATAAGCGCTTATAAATATGGCTGGAGGCTTGCGCTTTACCATCACGCCATTCTTGCACATACCAGTCTTCAGGTATGTCACCTTGATAAGCCATAATCGGTAGCCAAGCATAGACTTTTACGCGTGCGACATTTTTTAATTGCCAAGCCACGCGGTTAAATAAATCTTGTCTGACTGGTAAATGACGATTAGGGAAATATAATGCATCGGCATTGCCATCACCATCAGGATCCGCATAAGCCTGTAAATACACGGTATTAATGCGCATATCTTTGATCCGTTGAATAATCAGATCCAAATTGTGTTCGGTTTGTTCAGGATCTTTATCGTACAAATAATCCATATCCAAATGAGTTAAGCGTAACGGTCTTTGCGCACGCATTTTGCTGACGATCACTGCAAACTCATTCACATCTGGATCTTGAGCAATAATCAAACGTTTTAAGGCACTGATATCGGCAAAAGTATTAATACCATCAACCAAGCCCATAGTAACGGGCATACCTGCTTCACGAGCTGCTTGCACGGCGATCTGATTATATTCACCATAAGGCCAGACCATGGCTTTGGGTCTGATGCCGACATGTTGCAGTATAAAGTCACTGCTTTTTAATAGAGCCTTATGAAGTCGGTTTTGATATTCTTCATCGGTTTCATAGACCAGCATTGGGTCATCATAAATACGCGTGACTGCAGCGGCTTGGGTATTACCCTGTGGATTGGCCAGTACACCTTTATGCAAATCATAACTGTGCGAGGCTATGTCAACTAAACCCGAGTGCACCATGTCTCTGACTTGACCCCAATTTAATAATTCTTTGCCGGCATCATAACTGCTAGGATCGCCATCCATCCAGGCACCGACTAGTGCTAGTGTGGCTGGATAATGATGTTTCTTTAATAAAGGGAAGACACGCGTATAAAAACTTAAATAACCATCATCAAACGTTAAGACCACTGCTTTATCGGGTAAGGGCGCTTTTCCTGTGGAAGCATCCAGCACGTTTTGTATGCTGACCAGATGGTATCCTTGCTTCTTTAGCCAAGCCAGATGCTCTTCAAAGTGAACAATACTGACATCGGTAGAATTAAAAGGCCCGTCTGCACTTACTATGTCATGATAATTAAGTACTAAAAAGTTTTGTTCTTTAGCATGGGCTAAGCCCACCACTAAAAGCAGAGCTATCAAGCAACAGATTTTGTTGACAATATGTGTGACAGAAACAGCGGCAGTATGGCTCATGACATCCAGATTTAAAAAAACTTAAGCAAAGTAACGACAATATTAACCGAAAAATCAGCGTATCAGTTGAATATTGAAAAGTGTACCAAAATATACGCCTGACTACACTAGCGTAGCAGTATATTTAAGGTGGGATTGACTTTTTTCATCAGCCTAGAGCTTAAAAATTTAATCTGTTATTAACTAGAGACGAAAAGCTGGGCTGTATGCTATTCGCAAGTCAGCATCATGAGGTGTCACTAGATAAACGATAAAGTTGTCAGTTCAACGATTTCACTGTCTTCACTTAGTATCCCTAGGTATATAGAACGTGCCATTAAGATAAGGGAAGACCTCATTGACAGGTTAAACATTTAGATAATGACATCAAGCTAAGACATGAGGAGATTATTTTTCAGGCTAGATTAGTCATGCCCTTCATTAAATAAATCTATACGTTAATAAAACGACGTCTTAAGCCATTGCTATAGTTGGCTCTGTCTTTAAAAGTAGGCTATGCAGAACCTATGCCTTTATCTATGGGTTAACGATAAAGTCCTTAGCTCAACAGTAAAAAGTGTCTTAACCATTAACGCGTCGAGCTTATAACGTATAATGATCAAATTTAATTTGGCTGTTTTGATGTCTGCTACTGATCTGGTTAAAGAACTTACTCAACAATTACCGCTGTGTCTTAATCAAGATAGGCAAGGCTTGAAACGCCAGTTAGATCGTCTGCGTAGTGAATGCCAAAAAGGCAAGCAACCGCTGGAGCAACTTAACGCTTTAGCGGGTCGCATAGAGCGCTCTGTCGCTAATAGGCATAAGCGCTTAGCCAGTATTCCGGTCTTAAATTTTCCCGATTTACCGGTCACTGCTAAAAAAGACGATATCGCCAAGCTGATACAAGAATATCAGGTGGTGATTGTGTGTGGAGAAACGGGTTCCGGTAAAACTACCCAGCTTCCTAAAATCTGTTTATCTATAGGACGTGGTGCTGCTGGCTTTATTGGCCATACCCAGCCTAGACGAATTGCTGCGCGTACTGTGGCGGATCGTATTGCCGAAGAGCTCGGTGAGCCTATGGGTAAGTCGGTAGGTTATAAAATCCGTTTTAATGATAAAACTCATGCTGATTCATTAGTTAAACTGATGACAGATGGTATTTTGCTGGCGGAATCACAAAACGATCCTTATTTAAGCCAATACGACACGATTATTATTGATGAGGCGCATGAACGTAGTTTAAATATTGACTTTTTAATTGGCTATATGAAATGGTTGCTGCCTAAGCGCCCAGATTTAAAGCTGATTATTACCTCAGCGACTATCGATACTCAGCGCTTTTCTACGCATTTTAATCATGCGCCGATTATAGAAGTATCAGGGCGGACGTATCCGGTAGATATGCGTTATAGGCCTATCGAGCAAAAAGAAGAAGACGATGAGACTAGCGACGATCTGCAAAACGCCATATTGGACGCGGTTGATGAGTTATATCGGGTTTT
>CAIVGC010000441.1 GCA_903905335.1 uncultured Methylococcaceae bacterium | reverse complement strand
TTTCGTCCTTTGTCTGTGCTTAGAAGAACCCTGCCTAAAATTGAACGATTAAGCTAGTGTCCCGTCTTAAATTGGCAGCCTTTTATTAAAGGCTTCTTTACCGGTGTATGAAATTTGATAGTCATGATAGATGTCGATTTAATTACTATTAGCTGCCACTAAGGACAAGCCCTGCGCGCTTTGAGGCTATACATTGGATGACTTAAGGTATCCAATGTATAGCTAGCAGTTTAGAAAACGAACTTGATTTGTGCTACATAAGTTCTTTGCATGAATGGGTGATATATCCAGTAGTTTTGGTTATTAAGATTATTGATACCTGCATTCATAGACCATTGTTTAGTCATTTGATAATTCACTTTAGTATCTAAAACAAAATAAGCGCTGTTACCTACATAAGTAGAGCCATTCGTATCACTGTTGTTTAATTGACTGTACATAGCACTGCTGTAACGTCCACTAAGCGAAGTGGTTACTTTTTCTATAGGTGTGTAACTTAGCGTAAAAGTTGATCTCCAAGTAGGAATTCTGGGTGTCATCATGCCAGTTGATGGATTGAAATAGCCAGGATTTCCTGCTAATAACGCCGCATTTTGAGCAGCTGTATTGGTGGCATGTTGTTGAGCAAGGGCTGCATCACTCCCTGTATTATTAGTAATAGTGGAATCTGCCCAAGTAGTGCTAGCATTAAAGTTTAACTTATTAATAAACACGTCATTGGCACTACCTGCTAATTCCAAACCAAAAGTATTGGTTTCGCCGATGTTATTAACATAACTTGCTACTGTGTTATTAGGTAATAAGGACACCGTAGAGTAAATAGCATTTCTTACCCGCTCCTGAAAAAAGCTCAGACGTATTTTAGCCTTGGGAAAAAAGTATTCTCCAGAGACTTCAGAAGAAAAAGCATTTTCTGCTTTTAGATTAGGATTGCCATTGACAATACACGTTGCGCTACCGCAGGTAGTCGTATTCGTTTGAAATAGCTCACCGGCCGTCGCATAACGATAGGCTTGACCCATAGAGAGCCCAAAGCGCATAGTATCTCTAGGTGTCCAAGTTAATTTAGCTTTAGGCGAGAAATTAACCGCATTTTGGTCTTGCTGATTGATGGTTTTTACTACTGTTTTGGCATTATTTGTAGCGCTGGTGGTTACAGTATTCAAACCATCAAAGGCGTTCCAATCTTCTAATCGGCCACCGGCAGTAAGATTCCATTGTTTACCAAAATCCCATGAATCCTGTGCCCAATAAGCCTGGGTACGTGTTTTGCCTTCAGAGTCTGAAAAAACATTGACGTTACTACCTGATTGCCAGTTAGTGGTATTGTAGAGTGGATTAACGAGTTGATAAGAATCGTTATGAAAACCAAAGCTGACTTCATGATTGCCATAATAATCGCCTGGTCGCCAGATACCTTTAGCATCGGCAGTATTCCAGTTTGAGCCGGTTAATACTGTGGTGCGTCCTGTTTGGCCAGCAGCCGATGTTGCATTCGCAACGGGTGATTGCGTGGCTGAACGCGAAATATCGGTACCTAGCTCGACTAAACTGCCATTTAATTCCCAGTCAAATTTACCGCCAGTATCAGACTTAATACTCATCCCATGCGACCAAGTCGTTTGTTCTTGTTGTGACGGTACAAAAGCAGCTGCGCTACCACTTAAGTTATTAGCACTGGCTGTGCCACCACTTAAATTAACCGCAGTTCCGTTAATATTAACAGCACCAGAAGTAACCGGAGCGCCATTAGGTCCAGTTAAAAAGCTCTGTACGCCAGAGGTTGCAGTATTTTGCCATAAACCCAAGGTATAAGCAGCACGTATGGTTGGCGTAATATCATAGGCGAGTTTCCATTTAAAATTATCCTGTTCGGTACGATTTATACTACCAGCACCGTAAACATACATAGGCGCATTGGTAGGGTTTGCGCTAAGTACCGCACCAGAAACTCTTGTGGCTGATCCTGCGGCAGGGGCACTTCCAGGTATGACTGCAGTATTAAAAGTGATAGGCTGTCCATCACTGAGTAAATGACTGTAATCAAAACGGACGGATAAGTCTTTGTATTTATTACCGACAAAGGTAGAGTATTTTTGGCTATAAGCCGTACCTTGATCGTTATAGATATCGTAATTGGAGAAACTGCCTTGGGTATCAGCACCAAATTCAAATTTAGTCGGCATTTTGGTGGTTAAATTAAGCACCCCTCCCATAGAGTTACCAGCATAGGCCGCTGAAAATGGACCATACAAGAAATCCGCTCTTTCAATTTCACTCGGTGAGACAGTATTCCAGCGCGGTGAACCGGTATTGCCATTATTATTACCAAGATAAGTTGATAACAAAATACCATCCGCATAAATCATGGTACGAGCGCTAGAACTAACACCAGTCGTCCGTGTTGCTAGAGGCTCATTGGTATCACCAATATAGCGTTGACGTACCATTAAACTGGGTAAATACTTAACCGAATCTTCAACTGTTGTCATGTTGATATTGGCTTCCATTTCCTTTGCCGTCACACTGGCTGTAGTATTAGGCAGTTTAAACTTATCCTGTTCTGTTTTGATTTTAGGTTTAATACTAGCATCAACTTCTCCGCTAACATTAACCGTAGACAATACTTGGTCAGCCTCGGCTTTGCTGGTAATAACTTTTGCTTTAGTTGTTACTGTATTATCAGTTTTCTTACTGGCTGCTGTTTTATCTTCGCTAGCTGTATCAGTGTCAGCCATCGCCAGCGGCGCAGCGAGCATAAGCAGGCACATCATAGCGCTGCGCGGATTCAGCGGAAAAGGAGGTTTAATCTGATTCATACAGTCTCTCTGTCTAATTATTATTACTAGCCTAAGCATTGAAAAAAAATACTTAGGTATTCGACAACATATAAAGCACAAAGAATGCCAACTTAACGATTCCTTTATATCCAAGGCCTACAGCCTGCCGCTGCAGCCCTGAATTAAGTAAACTGTGTCATATGACTTACTATGACTTAAAAAGTGCGGCATATGCCACACTTTTTAATAGATATCTTTCCTAACTATGACTCTAAGTGAATCATAGTGGGTAAGCCGTCATTCCGGCATGGACTGCCGGAAACCAGTTGCCATGGATGGCAATAGGTCGTATCACTATAAGTTTCATGATAAGAATTCTACTATACGATATGTACATCCATGTA
>CAIVGC010000440.1 GCA_903905335.1 uncultured Methylococcaceae bacterium | reverse complement strand
GTTACTTATAAATTTTGTATTGGTGGGTCTTATTTTTATTTACTCACTCTAATTCACATAGGGCCAAATTGTTGTATATAACGATGAGTGCTCTGCGTGGGAACGATAAACTGAGGATTTCTCTACCGTTTTGTCCCGTCTAAAGTTGGTAGTCTTACCGGATATTCAAACTTCAAATTACCATCAATAAATAATTTCTGATACGAGCGAGAGTTTCGATTTGATATACGCCAAATACCTGTTACCCCAGTTTTGTTTGGCTGACTAAGACGCATCAAGATACATTTTCCATACTTGCTTAATCACATAGATAATTGGCAGTCCGATTTTCTGGCTAAATGTCGGCTATTGAAGAAAAAAGTCGTTATTTAAAGCTCGGCATTACTTGCTCTCATCAACCGGTATATTTTCATATTGATGCTTAGTCAATATATAGAAAAGGCCGTATGACCTCACTACTAACGATGAACTATCAAGATCATGCCTACCGACTTCATTAACCGTACTTTATTCATCCCATTACTGGGCTCTGAATCATCTGCACGCTATAATTTACCACCAAATTAAACTTTACCGCCCAGGACTTCACTCATGGCAACTAAAAAATCATGGCAGGTAATGCCCGCCAAGAAAACTAAACCGACCGCTCCTAGCTCAACCCAATCATTGCTAAAAGAAAAAGCGGATAAAATCATTGATGAAGTCATTAAACCTGCGCATGTAAAATCTGCCTCAATTACTAACGACTTTAACTATATTGCCGACATCTATAGTAAATGGTACCGGAATAATTTTTATTTCTGTGCAACCTATAACTGCCCAAGTGCGAATGCTATTCACCCTTCCTTTGAAACTAAATTTGCACGTATGGAGTATGTTGCTGACAATAAGTTTAATCTTGCCTATATGCGCCATACTGAAAAATGGTTTGAAGTGTCTCAAGATATATCAATAGAAGAGTGTCTAAAGTTAATTGAAGAAGACCCTATCTTTATGCCTTGATGGGGCATTGAACAATTATTTTCTCTTGCTAATAAACATGTTATGAATAAGAAAAAGACGACACCAGATCAAATCCACTATTTACAACACCAGACTTTCAGTGAAAATGAGCCTAGCACCCTGCTTAGAGATTTCTCTAGTCTGCTCGATTTTATCGGCACAGATGGCATACCCGTCTCTGGAAAAAATCATTTAATAGCGACCAAACTTCTTCCGCCGCTTAATCAACTTATGTCACATCCGCTAGAGTTGACGCTAAAACGACCCCAGCAAAAATCCTTTCCTCACATCAATGGCTTGTATCTCTTACTTAGAGCCTCAGGATTAACGCAAATCGCTTTTGAAAAAAAAGAAGCTAGATTGAGATTGGATAAAAAAGTATTTGCTAACTGGATATCTCTGAATCCAACTGAGCGTTATTTTACTTTATTGCATACTTGGCGACTTCGAGGTCGTGACAACATTCTAGAAAGCGGCAGCGGTTATGAAAACGGCTTGAATAGAAGCCTACTTTTCTTTCACTATGAGCTGAACGGAGGTATTAGCCTTAAAGAAAAACCTAATGCTTTAGATGATATTAAATACAGGCCTGGCTTTCATAATATTGCACTAATGGAGTTATTCGGTTTTATTCGAATCGAGCAGGATCGGGCTTTGAGTTTAGAAAATTGGCCTATCGTGAATATTTTTCCAACCACATGGGGCAATACGCTATTAAATAATTTTTCCGAACACACCAATAGATTCTATAAGCATTTTAAAAACAAATCAGATGAGGAGATGATTGCATCATGGCGCTCTGAATTAAAAACCTACATACCTATTTTGGAAAAGGATTTAAAGCAGCCTGAATCTGAAAAAATACCCGATAGCCTCTATATTTTCAAAGTAGCCCTTGGCCCAGTTTACCGAAAGATAGCTGCTCCAGGATTCATCGATCTTGAATGGTTAGCGTGTAGTATTTTAAGTGCCTTTAAATTCGATAACGATCACTTGCATGAATTTGTTTATAAAAACTGTTATGGGATAACAGAACGCGTCGTTCATTCTTATATGAATAGTAATGAGCCCTACACTAGCGATTGCATCATCGATGACTTACCTTTACATAAAGGTATGGAACTTACCTTCCATTTTGATTTTGGCGATGATTGGTTATTTCAATTAGTGGTAGAGTCGATTGAAAGCAACGACCCTAAGTATTCAGAGCCAACAATTATTGAACAAAAAAGCACCCCACCCAGACAATATTCATACTGAAACGAATCAATATTCTAGGCGACGTATCGCATCATAAAAGGCATTGCGGGAAAGACTCCATTTCTGCATAGTTCTTCTTGTTAGCCTGACGCTGGGCTCTTGGTGTAAGCCAGTAAGGAATCCTAAGGCAACAGCCGTATGCAAGGATTTACCCTTGAGTTTTCAGCGGCAACTAGCCAGTCTGGGCGAAACTTACCTAGAATAGATACGGGTATAGGTCGTTGGTTTAAACGTATTTTGGTAAGGCTAGGGGGGGTAGTGGCATAAGTTACTCCTGTGTAATGGATAACAGGTTGTTTACTGAGTAGAGGCCGATAGCCTCAGTGAATAGAACAGGAACGCACGCCGAGTTATTCAAGTAACAACTAGCTAAAATTCTGTATAATCTGTCACTGAGGCTTCAGGAAAATGGCTGTCATTGCTATCGACCATAACTGCTTTCAGTGAAGCACCGTAATCAGCAAAATAATGTACTAAATTACTGTAACGCTCTTCGAAAACCATGTTAACTTTATAGCTCTATTACAAATATACTCACTTCAAACACATCATAAGTCAAAAATTAAAATCGGAGCAAATATGAACTTACAACCCGATGAATGCGATCAGTTTTACCGTATTTGGTGGTCATTATTGAGCTATGTCAACAATCAGATGAAATTGATTGATGACTTCCAAAGCCAGCGTGAAAGCGCCAATATTAACCAACGAGATGCTATTATTATCCGAAATGCCTTATGGGCATCAGATAGACTGTTACAAGATTTTATTGATAGCAATCCTGACAAGTTGTCAGATGCTGATTTAGATCTAGCTGCAAGTTGGAAAAATCGAGTTGCCGATAAATTCTTCATCATGCGTCATTTGCAAAAACATAGTCTTTTCCTTAATGACTCCGATAATCCCATTGTTTATGGCGTAATCGGTATCATCTCGCCAATCGCCGACATACTGCCTTCCCTACCACCAACAATGGTAGAGGCGGTATTGCTACCTTTTGGCAAAAAAATTATTTTTGACAGCCTACTTCAGTCCTATCCAGTTATGTTTGGTAGCGGCATCCGTAAGAGTCTCAACAATCAAGTACGTCATGCTCAAGAATTACATGGCATTATTACTTCACTAGATGACATAGACCAAGCCGAAGCTCTTATCAATGGTAATCAGAAAATTCTGCTCGCATTTTTCAAATGGTTGGCAAAAGAAGGCTTGAGTCAAAAAATGCAACATGAGCATCATGTTAACGTAAGAGTATTTGTTGACGATAACTTGTCATCGGCTATGCCGCCACGCTCCCTACTTAGTGTTAATGTTGTCGACTTAGAAACTTATTTTAGTACCTGCGTTCATAAAGCCAATCGAGTTAGCTTCAAACGTTTAGTCAAATTCTTATATGAATCAGATAGGATTAGCTGGGAAGAGAGAAACAAAATGGAACGGTTTTTGAAACTCCAGTGATCCTATAGGTAAGCAGACTTAGTTGTTGGTATTGGGCATATTCCAGACAATAAAGCCATGCTCTTGTTCCGAATCGTTTCTAAGATGCTCATTAATGGCTGGCAGCAGCCCAAGGTTCATTGCATTAAATAGCTGCCGCTAGATTAAAAGTGCCCCTTAAAAGGATTCATCAGCGGATGTAGTCATCAGATTTTGGATGTTATCAAAGAAAACCATATCAAAAGGGCGTATCCATTGAAGTGTTTTCAAAAGAGATAAGTCATTAAGCAAATATCTATGCATCAGGTCAGCAACTACTTCAGAAGATAGTTTTTCACTACATTCGAGCTTCCACGGGCCCGACCTTAATATTAAAATAGGGCCGGTAGACTGTTTGCCAAACCAGATACTAAAAAAGTGTTCATCATCAGTCATCAATTTAATTGAGTCATTTTCCTTTGAGCAAGCAAAGGCATCAAGGATATTGTAGAACGCTATACTGCACTTCTTTAAGTAGCGATTGCTTTACTCAAAAACTGTTTTACAGGATGTAAATCCATTATTTGTCTGACCGTGTATGATACTGTCTACAACTAACGAATTAGCTTCTGAGAGTCACTTGCAAACAATCGAACAACTCCGTTCTGGTGAGTTAATAGGCATTCGTCACCTGAGGTTATCTTCAAATTTAACCTGCTTTCCAATTGAGATTATTGATCTGGCGGATACGTTAGAGACTCTTGATTTATCTGGCAATTCGTTGTCGGCTCTCCCCGATGATTTTTCTCTGCTGACCAAGTTGCGTATCTTTTTTTGTTCGAACAATGAGTTCACAGAATTGCCAGAAATTTTGGGCAGTTGCCCTGAATTGAGCATGGTGGGTTTCAAGGCTAACCGCATTCGTAAAGTATCCGCTGAGGCAATACCTAGCAAATTACGCTGGTTAATTCTGACCGATAACGAGATAGAAGAGTTACCTAATGAAATTGGGCGTTGTAGGCTACTCCAAAAGTTAATGTTGGCAGGTAATAGACTTCATACGTTACCCGCTTCTTTAGCCAATTGCAGTCGTCTTGAATTATTGCGTATCTCAGCTAATAAACTCAATGAGTTTCCAGCTTGGTTGCTGTCCTTACCTCGATTGTCGTGGCTGGCGTATGCTGGAAACCCATTCAGCGCAGAATCTGAGGCTAGGGCTCTTTCTGATTTATCGATTATTGATATCCCTTGGAATCGTCTTGAACTTGAACAGATAATAGGCGAAGGTGCTTCGGGGGTTATTCATCATGCAAAGTATCATATTACTGACGATGAATCCTATGACGTTGCGGTCAAATTGTTCAAGGGCGAAGTGACTAGTGATGGCTTACCTCATTCTGAGATGGCGGCTTCAATGAGTGCTGGAACACACCCCAACTTGATCAATGTGTTAGGGAGGGTTCAGTCGCATCCATTAGGTAGTAATGGCTTGGTGATGCAATTGATTGATACTGACTTCATCAGCCTTGCAGGCCCCCCTAGCTTGGATTCTTGTACTCGTGATATCTACTCGTCAAACGCCAGCTTTGATTTACCAATGGTGCTGAATATTGCTTATAATATTGCCTCTGCTGCTCAGTATCTGCATAGCCTAGGAATTATGCATGGTGATTTTTATGCACATAATATCCTGCATTGTCGAGATGGGCAGGCATTGATTGGGGATTTTGGTGCCGCTTCTTTTTACTCAAGGAGCGATGGAATGACTGCCGAAGGCCTAGAGAGGCTTGAAGTTAGGGCTTTTGGTTGTGTCTTGGAGGAGTTGATTGATCGGTGTAATGTATCCTCTGAAGAAATAAGTGCCCTTAACTTGCTCATTAATTTGAAAGTAGCTTGTTTGTCTGATGAAAGTCAGTGCCGGCCTTTTTTTGATGACATTTGTTTACTTTTAAATGAGACGAAGTTAAGTATATGCGTATCGAACTTTACTTACCATTCAAATAGTTATTGATCTACTAGTGCCAAATACCACTACTCAGTCTTGTGTGGTGAAAGTTTACTGATTAACAGGGCTAAAGCATTTTTTCATCATGGTAATGCATATCAGGTGGCGATAAACGAAAAATCATCGCCACCCTGATTTATTTTTTGAGTGGCAATGGTCAACGAGACATCTACTCCTTGTCAGCCCAATTGCTCCCGATATGTGCTTCTACCAAATCCGTCACTGAGGCCACAGGAAAGATAGTTAACATGTCTTCGATCATGACTGCTTTGCCTGTTCAGCACAATCATCACAAACTTCTGTGATAATCTCATCATGGATTACAGC
>CAIVGC010000439.1 GCA_903905335.1 uncultured Methylococcaceae bacterium | reverse complement strand
GTAGAATGCGCAGGCACTAATAAAACGTCATCAAACGTGAGCGCTTCCTGAATAATTTGCATAAACCACACCTAACCATCACTAAAATAACTTGCTATTATACGGTGAGTTGGCGTACTACTGTAGTACTAAAACACTATAGATCTATTAAGCGAACTGTTTATATCAGTAATATTATGCTTAAGATGCTAATCATAATCTAAAGCTACAACGCTACAAGCTCAAGAAATCATAAACATTCGCACCTTTTTCGCGCAATCAAACTCCCCTTACGCACCATTTTAATACACACCCATCACATGAAAAACACATAACCCATTGTTACTTAAGACATCATAACTTGGCACGACTGATGCTTTTAAGTAATAGTAGTGCGCCATCAAATCTTTAAGCTTTAGCGCAGAACAAATAGGACCAACCCTTTGCTGGATGCAGACAATTAAATCTATTAATAGAGGTTTCAGATGCATATTAGCTATTTTACATTCATGATTGTTCTCTTAGTGCTGCTCTGCGCAGGATTAGGCGTCCTTTTTCTACAAAATGACTTAGTCCGCAAAAAAAGCATTAGCTGGCTATACTTATTAACCGGTGTTTTGGCGATCTATTGTATTGAGAAGGCCAACTATGCCCAACCCCTTCAGCACACTCTCTTACTAGTAGCGGCCTTATGCTTGATTCCTATCACGATTGACAGCATTTTAGATCGAGGACATAAACTCTAGCAGTAATTTTGAGGTAAGCTTTAATTAGTCGAGGAAATAATTCTTAACTTCCTCGACTATCACCCTAGGTTTGTAACTATAAAAACTACTTTTATGGCGCACCTAATGATCGCAAAGCTGATAAAATGAAAAGACTTTGACTTTAATATTAAAAACATCCTTTTGCATAAGAAAAAAGAACCGCTACTGTTCGCCCTTTTGGTCCTACTGTTACACGCTTTGTTTATAACATGGCTAAAACAACCCATTCTTGCCAGCAAACCACAAGAGCCTGTACCTTTGAATTTAGAAGTCACTTTACTTGAAGGTAGCACAAATACCACGTCACCCAGCAAAGTAATGCCTCCTCCTCCTACTCCTCCACCACAAACAAAACCTAACCCTAAGCCAGAAACCAGAAAAACGCCGCCGACAAAAGAAAAACCAGTTGATATTGGGGAGATAGAGAAGCTTATTAAGTCACAATCTATCAAGCAAGTTAGCAAAAAAGTAAACGTTCAGCCCGATCAGCTAAAAGCTCAAGCCGTTTCAGCAGCGATGGTTATACCTCCATCCGGCAGAACATCTGTTCGAGATAATTTTCCAATCAGCGATATTCATAATCCCAGTCCTGAATACCCAGAAATGGGAATTTTTCTAGGCTATCAGGGTGACGTAATCCTACGCATAAAGGTGTCTGCCAAAGGCAATAGCGAGGGAGTTGAAATATTACGTAGTAGCGGCCATAAAGTACTAGACGATTCGGCTGCTAAAGCACTTAGGATGTGGCATTTTACGCCAACCAAACATGATAATACGCCAATGAATGACTCCGTCATTATTACCGTATCTTATGCTCTTTATGAGAGGAATAAATAATATTAATCTTGCATAAGTCATTGCATTAAATAAGACTGAAGACTCTATGTGATCCGTAGTAGATAAATAAAATAGAACCGATAACTACACGCTTATAAGTACCTGAAAAACACCCCATTCGTCATCCCAGAATGACGACTTACTTATTACGACACACCTAGAACCAGATTGACTTATAGGACTTCTAACATAGGAAAAGTGTAAAACTCATGAGACGATTAATATATTGAATTAGGTATTGAGCTTATTCATAGCAACAGCTAGTTCACCGGCAACCATTTGATCTACAAAACCTCGAGCATAATCAAATGCATTGATTAATAACTCCCATTCAGGCCTTGATGGCGCAGATAACACAAAATCAGCTACCACTTTTCCAGCGGGAGGACGACCGATGCCTATTCTCAAACGATAAAAGTCTTTTGAACCTAAATGAGCAATAATATCTCTTAAGCCATTATGACCTGCATGACCACCATCTTTTTTGAGCTTTACGATACCGGGATTAAAATCCAACTCATCATGAACAACAAGAATTTCTTCAGGCAGTAACTTGTAATACCGTGCAACTTTACCTACAGATAACCCACTTCTATTCATAAAAGTATCGGGCTTTAACAGCATGACTTTTCCGCTTGCAACGCTGCCTTCTGCAAACAATCCTTGAAACCTAGACTCATTGGCCCAAGCGCACCCTAAATCAGTTGCTAGGGCGTCTAAAAACAAAAACCCGGCATTATGCCGGGTCTTTTCGTACTGACGACCTGGATTACCCAAGCCGACAATCAGTTTAATCATTACTAATTATTATGCAGCAGCGTCTTCTTTACTAGCTTTTGAAGCCATCATAGAAGCAACTGGTAAATTATGATCTGCACCTTGAGCCAAGGCTACAATTTCAACACCAGCAGGCAATACAAGATCAGATAAATGTAAAGTCCCACCAATATCAAGGCCAATCAAATTGACTTCAATAAACTCAGGCAAGAACATAGGTAAGCAAGATATTTCTACATCAACCATTGAATGTGCAGCAATACCGCCTTTCTTTCCGCCCACTGAAGTATTCTCATTAGTAAAATGTAAAGGTACATGTACCTTTACTACTTCTGACATATTAACTCTTAAGAAATCTAAGTGCTGAATTTGAACTCTTGCAGGATTACGCTGAACGCCCTTAAGTATAGCTTTTTCAGTTTTACCATCAATAGTGACATCTAATACATGTGAATAAACAGCTTCATGAGCAAGATGTTTAATAACTTCATTGTGATTCAAAACAAGCATTTGAGGCTCACTATGACCGCCGTAAATTATTGCAGGTACTGTACCTGCACGACGAGCTCTTCTTGCTGCACTTTTACCTGAACATTCACGACTATCAGCAACAAATTCAAATACGTTAGACATTTTTCCTCACCATTTTTCTGAAGTTCGTACTTAGTTAGTACAAACATTAAATTCTATCTATTAATACGTTAATCGACGTAAAGCGAACTTACTGACTCACCTACAGCGATACGCCTTATGGTCTCAGCTAGCATTTCTGCCACACTTAACTGTCTAATTTTTCCTGATTCAATTGCTGGCTGACTTAACGGGATGGTATCCGTAACCACTAATTCATCAAGTTCGGATCCATTTATGTTTTTCATAGCAGAACCAGACAATACGGCATGAGTACAATAAGCAACAACTTTTATTGCACCGTGTTTCTTTAGCGCTGCAGCAGCATGACATAAAGTGCCTGCAGTATCGACCAAATCATCAATCAACACACAGGTTCGACCATCTACATCACCGATGATATGCATAATTTCTGAAACATTGGCTTTAGGCCTACGTTTATCAATAATAGCAAGATCTGCATCATCAAGTCTTTTAGCCAATGCTCTGGCTCTCACCACACCACCAACATCCGGTGACACAACAATTAAATCTTTATATTGCTGACGCCACACATCCCCTAAAAGTATAGGTGATGAATAAACATTATCTACAGGGATATCAAAAAAACCCTGAATCTGGTCGGCATGCAAATCAACCGTTAAAACACGATGAGCGCCTGCTTGCTCAATCATTTTTGCTACCAGCTTTGCACTAATGGGCACTCTAGCAGAACGCGACCTTCTATCTTGTCGCGCATAACCGTAATAAGGCAATACCGCAGTAATCCGTGATGCCGATGCTCTTTTAAGCGCATCAATCATCACTAACAATTCCATTAAATTCTCATTAGTAGGAGAACAGGTCGGCTGTATGATAAAAACATCCTTACCACGGACATTTTCTTCAATTTCTACAGCAATCTCTCCATCACTAAATCTACCGACCGTGGCCATTCCTAGTCGCATATTAAGCTTCTTAACGATACCGTCAGACAAAGCCAAATTAGCGTTTCCAGAAAATACCATCATAGGGGTGTCGTTCATTCAAGCACTCCTACACGAATTTAATTAAAAGATAAAAATATGGCTGGGTCGCAAGGATTCGAACCTTGGTATGCGGAGATCAAAACCCCGTGCCTTACCGCTTGGCGACGACCCAATAATTCAAGATATAGTCTTACCCAATAGCTTTGTAAACAGTGGCGATTGATTAACGCCTTTACTCAGAAAAACTTGCCATTTAGGCTTAAGTAACTCAAAGGCATTTAAAGCCTCTGTTTCTGAATCAAACTGTGCAAATACACAAGCTCCTGTTCCCGTTAATTTTGCTTCTGCAAATACCGACAAATCAACTAAGGCTTCTTTTACAGATGGGTAACTCTGGCAAACAACCTCTACACAATCGTTTTGGTGTTGGCCTGCTATAAAGTCGGCTATTTTGATCGATTTACTATCCCGTGTCAAATGTTTAGCAGAAAATATTTCTTTTGTATTCACATGGCAGTCCGGCTTAATAACAACAACCCATTGCTCTTGCGGAGAAATTTTCTCTAGCTTTTCACCAACACCCTCTGCCCAAGCAGAATAACCATAGACAAATACCGGCACATCGGCACCTAAAGTTAAACCCAACTCCATCAGCTTTTCTAGTGATAACTGCAGATTCCATAATTGATTTAATACGACTAAGGTCGTTGCGGCATCCGAACTACCCCCGCCCAAACCACCACCCATAGGCAGATTTTTTTCTACCTCTATGCAAACACCCGACTGACATCCGGTTACGGTCTTTAACAACTGCGCAGCTCTTACTGTTAAATCATCAGCCTCGGCAACACCGGGAATGGTCTTTTGAAGACACACTCGCCCATCGCTAACGGGATGAAAAGTAATCCAGTCACATAACTCTATAAATTGAAATACAGTTTGTAACAGATGATAACCATCGGGCCTTTGCCCAACGATGCGTAACATTAAATTTAACTTTGCTGGAGCTGGCCATCTCTGCTCCCAGACTAGATTATTACTCTGCTGTTGCGTCATTTAAAACCCACTGATCTATAATTAATTTCAACTTAAGCTGCTCATTACTGACAGTAATTTTATAAGGCATAGCACGATCATTAACTGACTGCGTCTGTTTATAATCAATCAGCCACCCAGACTGTGTAAAGCCAGTAGGAGTTACATTAAAGTGACTACTGGGCTCAGGCACACCTATCACCCAATAGCGCAAGGACTGCACCGGAACAAACAAACCCAACTGTTGATTAATAAATAGCTCTGGCTGTGTTGATGTTTGTGGCTTATTATCGCCTCGATCAATAGTAACCCGATCTCCAGTCAATTGAATAAAAGTAGCACCCTGTCCTAAAGGCCCGGCTAGCTTTATTTTCTCTTCACTAGCCTTATGAGCCCAAGCAATACTAGCCGACCAAGCATCTTTCTTCCCGGTTATGGCCACTCGACCATCAAACGACCATCGCTCTAATTTATACAAGGACTCTTTTGTCTGCATATCATAACGACCTTCTGGCTCTATAGGCACAGAAGAACAAGCTGAAAGCAATAGCACTATCAAACCAACAACAGCCAGCTTTATTTTATTCTCAACCATTATCAATTAGCGCCGTTAAATAGCCTGCGCTTGATATTAAGCAAATACTCATCATCTGGCGTTGCTTTAATAACCTTATCAAAGAACTCCTTAGCTTCGCCTTGCTTACCCATGCTTGACAACACCTCAATGAGATGCGCCGCTATTTCATTCTCCTGCTGCTTTTCATAGGCTTGTTGCAAATAACCTAAGGCCTTTTCTGCATGACCTAATTTAAATTGCAACCAACCATAACTATCAATCACAACCGCTGAATTCGGCTCGATCTTGAGCGCTCTTTGCAGATATTGTTCTGCATCCGCGTATCTATTTGGCTGATTTAATAAGGTATAACCCAAAGCGTTCAATGACTCAACGTTATCAGGATCCACCGCCAATATCTTTTTTAAATCGGCCTCAACTATAGCGGTCTTATCTAGCCGCTCTGCTATCAAGGCACGAGTATACAAAAAATCTTTTTGGTCAGGAGAATCATTCAAAGCATCAGTTAATACATTAAATGCACGCTGATATTGCTTTTGTTGATTATATAGCTCAGCCTGCACCAAAATAAGCTGTGGCTTTTGTTTAGGGAACTTAGGCAACGCCTGACTTATTCTAGAATCAGCCTCAACAAACTGCTTCTCTTTAGCTAGCATAGAAACAGACGAAAGTATGGCATCAAAAACCAACGGTCCTTCTGTTACCTTATCAAACCACTGTAAAGCCTGTTTAACGTCACCACGCTTTTCTGCTAACCTTCCTCTATAAAAAATTGCTTGAAACTTCCACTCTGGCTGCTCCATTAAAGCCTCAAATAACGCCTCAGCTTTTCCATCTTTATCTAATTGAAAATAGACTAAACCTTCTGCAAATTGACTCTCCCAATCCTTAGGATCATTAGCTATCATGCCCTGATAAACATCAAGCGCAGCCTCATAGTCTTTGGCCTTTATTAATACCTGAGCCAGCATTTTGCTGATTTTTGCATTACTCGGATACTTGCTAGCCGCCTCAGTTAACAAGGCTTTTGCTTTATTTAAGTCGCCTGAAAATACCGCTATTTGAGCCTGAAAGAGCAGCGCCTTATCCCAACCTGAGCGAACACTTAAAGCCTGCTGAATTTTACGTTCAGCTAAACTCTTATCATTCATCTCCATAGCTAACAGAGATTGCATAAAATAGACTTCAGCTTGACCAGGCCGCTGAGTAGCCAGCACTTCCAAAGCATCATAGATAAGACCCACCTTACCGTCTTTTTGCAGGGCACCGGCCAATTCCTGCACCGCACCTTCAAAACCCGCAGCATCAACCGCCAACATAACTTTAAAATGCTCTGCAGCACCTTGCTTATCACCTATCTTCAAGGCAGATAATGCAGCTATTTTTCTCGCCGTTAGATTCTTATTATCTAAGTTCAACCATAACACCACGGCTTCATTAGTTTTATAACCATCTTTGATATACATGGCAATCATTGCCGCTCTTTCCGCCAGCTTAGCATCATGTGTAAGCTTAGCTGCTTCCATATAACCTTCGATAGCAATATCGAACTGCCCTCTTTGTCCGGCAAGCTCTGCCGTCATCAGCATAAATAGCACATCAGGTTCTATTGAACTTTTTTCTACTTTTTGCGGCGTTTTTACTTTAGGCTCCACTACCTTAACAGAAACATCCGTTGCTTCAGGCTGATCCTGTTTATCAGGAAAATCAGCGCAACTACTCAATAGTACAAGGGTTATTGCTGAGAAAATTCTAAAAATGACCACACACAATCCTATTTATGACTCAATATACGATGACTATAGATTATCAGAAAAACACACTGATTTAGACAGCTGATTTTTTCCATTTGGATAAAGCTATTATATTTCTTAGAATACAACGCCATAATATACGGACATTTTAGCTAAAATCTACGGGACTTAAGAAAAATAGCTAACGTTAGTGCTGGCCAATAACTAACAAAAGCACCCCATATCGCTAAACCTATAAACCATGACTGACTCAAACACAGGTCTATTTAAAGAACAATGACTTTTCTTGCTGTAGGGATTAATTACAATACTGCTCCGGTCTCTATACGCGAGCGCCTATCATTTCCAGCTGAAATGTTAGGCGCTTCACTACAAGATCTGTGGCGAGTAAACGAAATTAATGAAGCGGCGATCTTGTCGACCTGTAACCGTACCGAGTTTTATTGCACGGCGACCAGTGCCAATCAACAAATACTAATTGATTGGGTCGCTCAAAACAGACAAATCAACCCCACCGACTTTGCCCCTTATTTATACACACATACCGATCGTTCAGTGTGTCGCCATATTTTTCGAGTCGCTTGTGGCTTAGATTCCATGATTCTAGGCGAACCACAAATCCTCGGACAAATGAAAACTGCCTATCAAGCTGCATACGATGCTGGCACTTTAGGCAAACGCTTAGGCAAACTATTTCAACATACATTTACTGCCGCCAAAAAAGTCCGTACCGACACCGCCATTGGCTCTAGCCCCGTTTCTGTAGCCTTTGCCGCCGTTCAGTTGGCACAACAGATATTCGACAAGCTCAGCGAACAAACAGCGCTACTCATAGGCGCAGGAGAAACCATTGAATTAGCCGCCAGACATTTAACTCAACAAGGTATAGGTCGATTAATTATCGCCAACCGTACATATGATAAAGCCCATACACTGGCGGCACAGTTCAATGGTTACGCTATTGCGCTATCTGAATTACCTACGCATTTAGCAGAAGCCGACATTGTTATCTCTTCTACCGCCAGCCAATTACCTATCTTAGGCAAAGGCCGGGTAGAAAGCGCACTTAAAAAACGCAAACATAAACCTATGTTTATGGTTGATCTAGCCGTACCTCGCGATATTGAAGCGGAAGTCGATCAATTAAGAGACGTGTATCTTTACACCGTTGACGATCTGCAACACACTATAGATCAAAATATGAACTCGCGTAGGCAAGCCGCCGAACAAGCCGAAGAAATCATTGACACCCAAGTTGATTATTTCTTGGCGTGGCTACGAGCTCAAGGCGCACAAACCCTTATCCAAGATTACCGATTCCAAGCCGAGCAATCACGTGACGAAGCCTTACAAAAAGCCCTAACCTTACTCAAAAATGGTGTCTCCGCTGAAGATGCACTTAATCGACTGGCCCATAGCTTAACTAATAAACTTATCCATACACCCAGCACTCAAATTAGAGCCGCCGCCGAAAACGAACGCCATGATTTACTTGCCGCTGCTAGCGAAATTTTCAAACTACATCAATCTTAATGAAACAGTCCATATTACTTAAACTAGAAAACCTGTGCGAACGCTATGACGAAATCGCAGCCTTACTATCTGAACCCGAAGTACAAGGCAACCAAAATAAATTCCGCTCTCTAAGCCAAGAATATTCACAAATCGCACCGCTAGTCGATTGCTACAAGCGTTACGAAATCGCACAAGACAATCTAAGTTCAGCCAAAGAAATGGCCAGTGACAACGACCCTGAGCTTCGAGAAATGGCCAAAGAAGAAGTCTTTGAAGCCGAGGCGAACATCGAAGCATTAGAACTTGAATTACAAGTCTTGTTACTGCCTAAAGATCCTAATGATAATCGCAATATTTTCTTAGAAGTAAGAGCTGGCACCGGCGGCGATGAAGCAGCTATATTTTCTGGCGACTTATCGCGCATGTATCAACGTTACGCCGAACGCAAAGGCTGGCAGACCGAAATTATCAGCGAAAACCAAGGCGATCACGGCGGTTATAAAGAAGTGATTTTGCGGATTACCGGCCGCGACGTGTATTCGCAATTAAAATTTGAATCAGGCGCGCACCGCGTACAACGTGTTCCAGAAACCGAATCACAAGGCCGCATACATACTTCAGCCTGTACCGTAGCTATCATGCCCGAAGTCGAAGAAGTCGATGCCATCGACATTAACCCTTCTGACCTTAAAGTTGATACCTACCGCGCATCGGGCGCTGGTGGTCAGCATATTAACAAAACCGAATCAGCCATACGTATCACGCACATGCCCACCGGCACAGTCGTTGAATGTCAGGATGAACGCTCGCAACATAAAAATCGTGCACGCGCCATGTCTTTATTGGCTTCTCGCTTATTAGCGGCAGAACAAGAAAAACAACATGCCGAACAATCTGCGACTAGAAAGCTACAAGTCGGTAGTGGTGATCGCTCTGAACGTATCCGCACTTACAATTATCCACAAGGCCGCTTAACCGATCATCGCATCAACCTTACACTCTATAAACTCGATGACATTATGCAAGGCGGCTTAGAGCAAGTCATACAGCCCTTAATTAGCGAGCATCAAGCAGAACTACTCACCCAACTGGGCGAAGACTAAAACATGCAACTTAATACCGCACTCCAAACAGCGACAGAACGGCTGACAGAATCTGAGTCAGCGGCGCTGGATGCGGAAGTATTATTGTGCTTAGTCTTACAAAAAAAACGCTCTTATTTACGGGCTTGGCCAGACCTAGATTTGCCTGTTGATGTAGCCCAGCAGTTTTGGGCACTAATCGATCAGCGACAACTAGGCATGCCTATCGCCTACCTCACTGGCTACCGAGAATTTTGGTCACGCGACTTTCAAGTAACACCGGATGTACTCATCCCCAGAGCCGATACTGAAATACTTATCGAACTGTGCTTAGAATTGATACCTGCAGACAAACCTTGCAAGGTTATTGACCTAGGCACAGGCTCTGGCATTATTGCTATCACCCTAGCCGCAGAACGTCCGCTAGCAGAACTGACGGGGACCGACCTTAGCTTGGCAGCACTTACCATTGCTAAAGCCAATGCCGAACAGCACCAGATTCCTAATGTGCAGTTTTATCAAAGTGATTGGTTTGCCAGCGTCCCTGACAGCGAATTTCAAATTATCGTTAGCAACCCACCTTATATTGCCGAAGACGACGAGCATCTACAGCTAGGTGATTTGCGTTTTGAACCGAGATCAGCACTGAGCGCAGCAGAATCAGGCTTACGCGATATTAGAATAATTGCTAAAGCAGCCTATCAGCGCCTTGAAAGCGGTGGCTATTTATTAATTGAACACGGTTATGATCAACAAGAGTTAGTACAGCGTATTTTTAATGATTGCCATTATCAACAGGTCAAAACCGTAACCGACTTAGCCGGTTTACCTAGAGTGACTTACGGACAACGACCCACTACTTCAAACTAAAGCTATGATGCCAACAGAAATCCAAATTCCTAGAAAACTTGCCAACCAGTTATTACATCTTGCGCAACAATCACCCAACTTAGAAATCTGTGGTTTGATCAGCAGCCAAGACGGCTTTGCCAAGCATTGTTATCCGATTAATAACATAGCAGAACATCCGCAGCAGCGCTTCTTGCTTGATGCCAGTCAACAAATAGCTGCCATGACCCAAATGCGTGAACTGGACCAAGAACTCTTCGCTATTTATCACTCACATCCAACAGCACCCGCACTCCCCTCTAAGGAAGACTTAGCCTTGTCCGCTTATCCAGCCGCTTTATATTTGATTATTTCGCTAAATACTAAAGGCATATTAGAAATGCGTGGCTTTAGAATAAGTCCAG
>CAIVGC010000438.1 GCA_903905335.1 uncultured Methylococcaceae bacterium | reverse complement strand
CTCGATTGTGGTATTTGGTTTTTACATGATTCATTGGAGTTGTCAGTACAGGCAATGAATAGCGGGCCATTTAAATGGATAGCCAATAATACTTTGGGGAAAAGCGTATCGAATATGCTGGTATTAAATACCCATTTGGATACGACAATCGCCATTAACCGTTATGGACTCCTAACTGGTGATAAGCAATATCAAGACTTAGTGAATTCTGCATTAAAGTCTACCCGTGCAGTTTTGGGACTGAGGCCTGCAGATTGGTTATACAAACCTTTGTTTTGGGCGATTGGTTTAACGATGCTGCCTACCGATCAGGCGAGTAAACTTTCATTTCCAGTGCGTGCTATTAAACGTTTCGCTGCAGATTATTTAATTAAAAAACTGCCTGATATTAAAGCGATGTATCCACGCTTGGTGATGCCCAATGGCTATATCGATCGTGAACTGTCATTAAGAACCTGGGCGATAGATTATCAAACCATTAATCTAATGGATTTGGCGCGTCATGCTTATGTTTTTCCTGATGCCTTTGATGAAAGTATTTTGGATAAGGCGATGGCTTTCACCCAAAACAGCGGCCTGCTTAAACGTTACCGAGATTTATCCCCTGATAAACGCTATTCAGTCGGTTTTTGGTCTGAGGCGCTTTATTATCGATGCCTTGCAAAGCCAGATATCAAGTATAGGCAATGGTTGGTAGAGGCGATGCTTGAATGTCATGATCTTAACTTTGGTGTATCGCCCTCTTTATTAGGCGCTAATGGCGAGGCCTTTGCCTTTAATCAACAAGTATCAGCACCCTTAATACTTAATTCAGAGTTACTCATGGCTAATTTGTCTTATGGTCAACATATAGAACTATTATTGGTTAATACCTCAGTGCAACCAGTCACCGTTGCATGGATGTCAGGGCAAAAACCCACTTTGATATGGTATGACTCACAGGGTAATCAAGTAATTAGCTCTATACTAATTGTAAATAGTCGAGACTGGCTTATTGGCGTCAATCAATAACAGGATTTAATTATGCATATCGGCATTGTAACTTCAGAATTTCCTCCTGACATTGGTGGCGTAGAAATTTATGCAGCTGAATTCTCTAAAACTCTGGTGACTTTGGGATATGAAGTGACAATATTTGTGCATACTCATCACAATATAGAATTATCCATACCCGGTATTACTTTATGTCCAGTTTTAAAGTTCTGCCGACGATTAGATCGGGATATTTTAAAGAAATATGAGGTTGATGCTTGGCACGTCATGAATGCTGCTCACAGTTGGCTGGCATTGGACACGGATAAGTCTGTGGTGGTTTCCATTCATGGCAATGATTTTCTTAATCCTTATCCTTTAACAGGAACACCTGCATTGGCAAGTTGGGGGCCGCTTTGGCGATACGCTAATGTACTTGCGCCTATGGAAAGGTGGATAGGAAAAAAGCTAACATCTAAATATATGAGGCAGGCGTTACCACAAGTAAGGGCTATTATGACTAATAGTCAATACACGGAGCAGGTTTTTCTGGAGAATTTTCCAGAATGTGCAGGTAAAACTTTGGTTGCTCAAGTCGGAGTCAGTGATAATTTCTTGGCTACATCGTTGGATGAGAAAAATAATTTAATACCACAGTTATTAACTGTTTCACGATTATCAGAACCCCGTAAAAATATAGGTCGAGTGATTGAAGCGCTTAGCCAATTAAGTGCCCAATTCGAATTTCGTTATACCATTATTGGTGATGGTTCTTTTAAAGAACCGTTAGAAATGCAGGTTAAAAATCTAGGCTTAGAAAATAAAGTTAAGTTTCTTGGGCGGCAATCTACAGAAAATGTCATAACTGCAATGCGCCAAGCTGATTTATTTATCTTGCCTTCTTCAACCTTACCCGATAGTCACGAAGGTTTTGGCATTGTTTATCTGGAGGCTGCGGCTTGTGGAACACCTTCTTTAGCAACTCGGCAAGCAGGTGCCATCGAAGCGATTAGTTATGGGGAAAGTGGTTTTTTTGTTGACGAACCCTCGGTCGATAATATTAAAAATGCTTTGCAGCGATTTTTAAAGGGTGATATGACTTTTAATAGCCGCATATGCAGGATTTTTGCTGAACAATTTACTTGGCAAAGAGTGGTTGAAAAGGCATTGCCTTTTTATATGCAGGAGCAAGATTAGTGAGTAGCCCTCTTATCTCCGTCATCATGCCTTGTTACAATGCTGAAGCCTTCTTGGAATCAACCATTGCCAATGTTTTTCAGCAAACGTATTCTAATATTGAGTTGATTATTGTTGATGATGGTTCGACAGATAGTAGTCCGGCGTTATTAATCGCAGCGACAAAAGCCTATCCAGCTTTAACTTTGTTTGTGCAAGGGAATAGCGGTCCTTATATTGCTCGTAATTTGGCGTTACAACATGCAAAAGGCGATTTTATCGCATTTCTTGATGCCGATGATTATTGGACGTCTGATTGCCTAGAAAAATTATACCTAACCTTGATCAAGGCAAATGCAGATTTAAGTTATTGTGGTTGGCAGAATGTCGTAGAAAACGGTGAGGATAGACCTCCCTATGTGCCGCCAGCTTATGAGCAAGGAAATATTCATGAGGCTTTCTTAAAAAACTGTCCGTGGCCGATTCATGCGGCGCTTACACGTCGAAGTATAGTTAATCAGTTAGAAGGATTTTCGACACGCTGCTTTAGTGCTATGGATTATGATTTTTGGATACGGCTTTCCGCGATCACCCAAAATATCGTTCGTGTTCCTGAGGTGCTGTCCTTTTACCGCTGGCATCATCATGGACAAATGTCGTCTGTCAAATGGCGGCAAGTTTTGGATGCTTGGTGTGTTAGAAAAGACTTCGCGGATCAACATGCTGAGCTGATTAAATATTTGGATTTATCCATACTTAATGAATTGATTAATGGCCCATTGCGCAAACAGGCTCTTGAGGCATTCTGGAAACGTGATCTTGTTTCTGCGCAAAAGTTATTTCGAACACTACTAACTGACGGTTTTTGGCAGCTTTCTGACCTCAAATACTTAGTGCCTGCGTTATTGCCTCTATCAATCTATAGTGAGTTGGTATTGTTTTTGGAAAATAAATAATGACTTTGAATAGCCGTCTTCGCTTAAGGAGGAATAAATGCAGCGTTTTGTTATTTTAATGTACCACATG
>CAIVGC010000437.1 GCA_903905335.1 uncultured Methylococcaceae bacterium | reverse complement strand
TTAAATTCAAGACTTTCAATTGAAACAGAAATTGAAAATTTAAACCGTGATTATGCTCAAATAAAAAGTAATTATGATCGGTTACTTATGAGTCGCGAAACAGCTGTTATGTCAGAAAAAGTAGATACTCAAGCTGAAGCTTTAAAATTTAAGATCGCTGATGCTCCTAATACTCCCTTACAAGCATCTTCACCAAAACGAAAGCTTTTATATTCTGGGGTAATTGTTGTAAGTGTTCTTGTCGGCTCAGCCTTAGCCTTATTACGATATTTAATAAGACCTACATTCATGTCTATTTCGCAAGTTAGACAGCTGACTGGTTTACCTATTTTAGGTGGAATATCAATGAAATATAGCCCTGAAGAAAGCATTAAATACAGGAATGATGTTTTTAAGTATGGGATAGGCGTCCTGAGTCTTTTGGTTATCTATCTAGGCTTTATGATGGCTGATATTGTTAAGTTAAATTTTCTTGGTTTATCCTTTTTTTCGTGATTAGTTACAGTGCTTTATAGAGAGGTTTAAATGAGTATTATTGAAAAAGCAATAAACAAATCAATTCAAGACGAAGCAAATTCTGACTCTAATTTAAAGCATTTTGCAGAGAAAGAATCTAATGAAATTAAGAAAGTCACAGTTGAGGATACCTTAAAATCAATCAAGGTAATGCCTGATGTTAATGATGATAAAAATATAGTATTTGATATCGATTGGAAGCGGCTGTCTGATATAGGCTTTGCAGCACCTGGAAGTTCAAATACAGAGGCCATAGAAGAATACAGAAACATAAAGCGTCCGTTAGTCAACAATGCTTTTGGAAAAGGTAGTGAAGGTATCGTTAGAGCTAATCTTATTTTAATAACTAGCAGTTTGCCTAGAGAAGGAAAAACCTTTACAGCCATTAACTTAGCTTTAAGTATAGCCAATGAACGTGACAAAAAAGTGTTATTAATCGATGCTGATGTCGCTAGACCATCGGTTTCAAAAGTATTAGGGATCAATCATTCCCCTGGATTGATTGAATATCTTGATGGAGCCGATATTAACTTTTCAGATATTATCGTTAGAACTAGTATCCCTGGACTAAGTGTTATTCCTGCAGGTAAATTACATAAGTACTCTACCGAGTTATTATCTAGTAATAAAATGGCTTTATTTGTTGAAGAATTAAGTAATAGGTATCCTGATAGACTTGTGATATTTGATTCGCCGCCTTTATTGGCAGCAACTCAAGGCGAAGTTTTAGCTAAATTGGTAGGTCAAGTCGTTCTAGTTATCGAGGCTGAACAAACCTTACAAAATGTAGTTATGGAGTCCGTTGAAAAACTCGCTTCCTGCGATGTTGTGTTAGCTGTGTTTAATAAAACCAAGAGAAATATGGATATTAATTACTATGGTTATGGTTATGGTTATGGTCAGTATGTGAATTGATATCAACAGTTTTATATCTTTATGTATGTTGCGATACGTGTTTTAACAAGAAATTGTTTCAATCGAAATATGAAAATACCATTAATAGGTCAGCTTGATTTATATCGAGGTAAACTTCAAATAGTTTTACTGGTTTCTAAGCTTGTATTTACTATAGCGAGTCTAATTGTTGTGTTTTTTTCTCAACAATCTCATGCTATTAGTTGGACAGTAAATAGGTCCTTGCAGGCCCAAGAAATTTATTCTGACAATATTACTTTAGCACCTTCTGGTAGTCAGAAAAGTGCTTTCGTTGAAGCTATTAATCCAGGAGTTATGCTTACGGGGCAATCAGCCTTATCGACCATGAGTCTTAATTACAGAATGCAGAATTTATATAATTCAGGTGGAGATAATAGCCTCAATATATATAATCAATTGCAGTCTAGTTCTCGTAATACTTTTATTCCTAATACCTTATTTTTAAATTCAACAAGCTCTATTAGTCAGCAAAATATTAATAATAATCAGATAGGGACGAGTAACTTAAATGGATCAAATAATAGCAGTAACGTTTATACCTTCGGTATTGCTCCTGTGTGGACACCTCATATCTCTAATTATGCTAATGGTTCTTTTCAGGTTAATGCCAACACTATAGCCACTAGTAATAATGCGAGTTCATCATCAAATAGCACTTTGACACCTATTTCTAATACCTTTAATCTTGCAGAAACTATGGCGATTAATAGTGGTTCTTATTTTCAGCGTTTTCTCTGGAATGTAGCCTTTAATAATAATGAAAGCTATGTAGCGACTGGCCAAAATGTAAGTTATCGAAACTCTAGTGCCAGAGTAAGTGTTCCTATAAATGCCTATTTTAATGTTTTCGCTCAAGGTGGTTATAGTAACACGAGTTATCAGACATATACGGGGTCTAGCAATAGCGGAGCCTATTACACTGCAGGTGGACAATGGCAGCCAAGTCAACGTTTTAGTTTAACTGTTGGAGCAGGAAATAATAGTTATGTTACGGTTTTTATTTCACCTATGGCTCGCTTAACGTGGACAACCACTTATAGTGATAATTCGATAGGAACTAGTTTTGGACAATCCTCCACTACAACATCTGCGGCTAGTACAACGACTTTGGGCGCTAATACTGGAACCACTGCTGGAATAGGTGGTAGCGGAAACTCTGGCCAAAACTGGCAAACAGCCTTGCATTATCAGGCACCTAGATCAACATGGAGCTTAACGCATATCAACACTACCACAACTTCACAACAAATATTGGCTCAAAATCAGTTGTTAACTAATCCAGTCAATAACCTAGGCCCCAATCAGTACATAATTAATAATCCTATCTTAACTAATAATGTCATAGTTTCCACTGCTTGGAATTTGTCTGTTTCATTTAACCCCGGTAAAAGCACAATAACACTAAGTGCTTATGATCAAGATTATACTTATTTAAATAGCAGCGGAAATAATCAAAAGGTCATCGGGGTTAGTGGCAACTGGAGTTGGCCGTTTGCAGGTAAAACAAGTATGTATGTCAGACCAACATGGCAGACTATTTCTAATCAAGGTTCGGCTAACAGTCAATATTACATGGCTATAATTGGGCTAAATAAAGCTATTACACCAACATTAAATGGCATACTTGAATTCCAACACATGAATCAGTCCTCTAATATCAGTACTGTTAATGACCTGATTCCATCCAATGGTTATCAAGAAAATAGGATAACCGCTACATTATCTATGAGATTTTAACTATGTATGATGGCTTCTATAATTTAAATAAAAAACCTTTTCAATTAACGGCTGATAGCGACTTTTTTTTTAATAGTGCTGTGCATAAACGCGCATTAGCTTATATGCACTATGGATTAACTCAAGGTGAAGGTTTTGTAGTGGTTACAGGTAAACCAGGAACCGGTAAGACTATGTTAGTTAAACAATTAGTGGCTAGTCTGAATAATGAAAATATAACGATTGGTATCATGGTGTCATCTCAAGTTAGTGCGGATGATTTATTAAAAATAATATCGGCAACTTTTGGTCTTTCTTATGAAGGCGAAGACAAGTCAACTCTTTTAACTCGTATAGAGTGCTTTTTTATAGAGCAAGCCTTGGAAGGAAAAAGAGTTTTGATGATCGTTGATGAAGCACAAAATCTTCCCAAAGATGCTTTAGAAGAGTTGCGTATGTTGTCAAATTTTGAATTATCAGGAAAATCTTTATTTCAGACTTTTTTAATAGGTCAGCAACAATTAAGTGATGCGTTGTTGTTGCCAGAGATGGAGCAATTAAAGCAACGTATCGTCGCTACCTATCAATTAAAACCTTTGAATGCAGAAGAAACTAAAAATTATATATTATTTCGTTTAGAAAAAGCCGGCTGGAAAAACTCACCTCAATTTGATGATGACGTTTTTGATAGTATTTGTACATATACACAAGGAATACCAAGACGAATCAATACCTTATGCGACAGAGTTTTGTTGTTTGGGTATTTAGATGAACTAAAGGTAATAACTTTATTGGCTATTGAAAAAGTTATTGCCGACATTGAAGATGAAGCATCATTAACGACAGATGAATTCCATGAAATCTCATTTAAAACTAGTGACATCAGCAATTCTATTGACGAACGAATTATTAGCTTAGAAAAGACTGTTATACATTTGCAAAAAACTATGGCTAATGAGCGTGCTTTATTGCGTAAAGCAATTTTATTGCAGCTGGATATGGATACCGTTTATGAAGATATCCTATAAATAATAGTCATGACGTATTTAATTTTTAGTAACTACCTATGAAAACAAGAAAAACAAATGCATTATCTATTGATGTAGAAGATTACTTTCAAGTGTCGGCCTTTGAAGCCTATATTTCTAAAGATCAATGGGGTAGTTTGCCCCATAGGATTGAAAATAATACTTATAAAATATTAGATCTGTTGACTGCTAAAAAAGTAAAGGCTACTTTTTTTACCTTAGGCTGGATTGCTGAGCGCTATCCGAGCATAGTTAAGCGGATCGTGTCAGATGGACATGAATTGGCTTGTCATGGCTTTGAACACATCAGAGTTACTGAACAAACCCCTGATTTGTTTAGATCAGATGTTTATAAAGCAAAAAATATCCTAGAACAACTGAGTGGAAAAGAAGTTAAGGGGTATCGAGCGGCCAGTTACTCAATCGGTGCTAGTAATCTCTGGGCTTTAAATGTGCTGCAAGAGCTAGGCTTTAAATATAGTTCCAGTATTTATCCAGTTAAGCATGATTTATACGGAATGCCTGAAGCACCTAGATTCATGTTTGAACCGATACAAGATCAGGATTTTAAAGAAATCCCTATTACTACTGTCCGCTTCTGTAATAAAAATTGGCCATGTGGGGGAGGGGGGTTCTTTAGATTTTATCCCTATGCTTTATCAAAATGGGCGATAAATCGAGTTAATCTACAAGAACAACAATCAGCTATTTTTTATTTTCATCCCTGGGAAATTGATCCTAAGCAACCGAGGCAACCAGGCTTAAGCTTAAAAACTCATACTCGACACTACTTAAATTTAGCGAAAATGGAAGCTAGATTAAATCAGCTATTGACTGACTTTAAGTGGGATACGATGGAAAATGTATTTGATATTAAACAAGGTCAAAAGCATGATTAAAACACTGACTATTGAAGATTACTCACGTTGGGATAACTTTGTTAAAACTAATAATGAAGCGACTTTTTTTCATCAGGCTGGCTGGCAGGAAGTTATAAGTAAAGCCTTTGGCCATAAAACTTATTATATATATGTTGAACGCAATGGCCTCATTACCGGCATATTGCCTTTGGTACATATTAAGAGTTTATTTTTTGGTAAT
>CAIVGC010000436.1 GCA_903905335.1 uncultured Methylococcaceae bacterium | reverse complement strand
GCAAAGCAACATTGCTTGAACAAATCTATGATCTTGATATTGAAAATGACAGTAATGTGATTGAAGTTTACATCAACCATTTGCGCCGAATTGTCGGTAAGCAATGCATTGAAACCCGACGTGGGCAGGGTTATGTGTTCAAGGAGCAGTCTGAATGAACTCATTACAGATGCGTTTGGGTACAGGTCTGTTTGTCAGTCTTGTCATTACATTCCTGATTTTATGGTGGCTGGGCAATTATTCAATTCATTATTTGGCGGAAGCTGCTGTTGCAGAGCATATGGAACATGATGGGGCGAATATTCTTTCCGCACTTTCTAGCGATGAGAACAATAACATTGCAATGGATATTAACCGAATGGAGCCTACCTATCTTCAACCCTATTCGGGCAACTATTATCAGGTCATTATAGCTGGACAAGTTATTAATTCTCCCTCGTTAATGGATCAAAATTTTGATATTCAGCCGCTATTGGTGGGGCAAAAAAATAAGCTTTATATTACAGGACCTAAGCAGCAACCTTTACTTGTTATGGCTTATGGCTATGGCAAGCTGAATCGAGATGTCACCATTGCAGTAGCTCAAGACTTGACGCCAACCTTGAGACGTATGGATATATTTCAATATCGGTATACGTTGATTTCACTCGCTTTGTTAACGGTTATGATTATTGTACAAATTATAATCTTACGCGTTGCATTTTATCCGTTAGTGCGAATACAAAAGCAGATCAGGGAATTAGAGTATGGCGAAATAACACAACTTGATAGTAATGTCCCTAAAGAAGTCGCTTCATTGGTGGGCGAAGTCAATGGATTGATGACTGTAATGGAGCAACGCTTACAGCGATCACGCAATAGCTTGAGTGATCTAGCTCACGTTTTAAAAACGCCTTTAACTATATTGCAGCAGCTATCAGGAGAAGAAATCTTAAAGTTAAATCCTGAAGCATGGGATATATTGCAAACTCAGATCAGAAATATGCAAAAAACAATGGAGCATGTCCTTAAGCGAGGACGTCTGTCTGGTGGAGGAGTTACTACCATAAAATTTGATATTCAGCGCGAAATGCCTGCGTTAATCTATGCTTTGCAAAGCATATATCGTGATAAAAATCTTTCTATCACTTTTTCTGCTCCCGATACTATAGATTTATTAATAGATAGGGAAGATATGCTGGAGCTGATTGGAAACCTGCTTGATAATGCCTGTAAATGGGCTGTATCTGTCGTTACTGTTAGTTTTAATATCAATAAGGAAATACAAATTATTATTGAGGATGATGGGCCAGGAGTGTCTAAAGATGATATAGATCGATTAGCCCAGCGAGGAAGTCGGCTGGATGAGTCGGTCAGTGGTCATGGCTTAGGTCTATCAATTGCAAGAGTTATAGTAAGTCAACATGAAGGCCAATTTATCATGGGGCGATCAAATAAGTTAGGAGGGTTCTTGGTGGAGATTTTATTTAGTATTAATCGTTGTATAAGTCCTCACATGAAATAAAGTTGAATTACATGGCACCCAACATGGAAAAAATGCAAAAACTTATGGGACGATTAATACATCATAAGAAAGATTACACCACGGTATAGGTAAGTAGGGCGGGGCAATTAACACAACAAGCTCAGGTTGGGCGAACAGTTTTATTACGTAATTATCTAATAGGCATTTTTATTATAAAAACCATGGGTTATGGTTAATAATACGATCTTTAAATCTAAGCCTATTGACCAATCCTGGATATATTCCAGATCATATTTTACGCGATTTTCCATTTTTTCTAAGGTGTCGGTTTCGCCACGCCAGCCCTTAACTTGGGCTAGTCCGGTAATGCCTGGTTTTACTTTGTGGCGTAACATGTAGCCTTTAATGAGGTTACGGTACTCCTCGTTATGGGCGTTGGCGTGCGGTCTAGGGCCCACCACGGATAAGCTACCTTGCAATACATTAAAAAACTGAGGCAATTCATCTAGCGATGTTTTTCTTAAAAACTTGCCTAAAGGGGTGATACGTACATCATTTTTTTTAGCTTGTGTTACCTGTGGGCCATCTTCACAGACGCTCATTGATCTAAATTTCCATACTTTAATAATGTTGCCATCTAAGCCATAACGGCGCTGTTTAAATAATACAGGGCCTTTAGAACTTAGCTTAATGGCAAAAGCGATGGCTAACATTAAGGGCCAGATAATGAGTAAGATGAGGATAGTTAAGGCTAAATCTAGTAGGCGTTTAATGATCCCGTTAAGGCCAAAAAAAGGTGTGGTATAAACGTTGACAACTGGAAGTCCTGCAAAATGCGACCAATTTGATTTTAAGATATTGGTTACGAATAGGTCAGGAATTATGTAGACAGAGGCGGTGGTGTCGGCTAAGTCGATTAAGAGTTGTTCTACATTATTTTCGGTCAGTAACGGTAAGGCAATATACACTGAGTTAATATGACCAGTTTTTACAGCAGTTATCAATTCGTTAATGGATTGGGTTTTGTTTTTAATTCGTACCTCGCTAGCTTCATAACTGTAAAGGATACTTTCATTTTTATCACTGGTTCTACGCAGCAAGGGATTGCTTGTGTAGTCATATACTCCGTATATTTTTAACCACGGCCATTTTAATGTTTCGAGATGGTCTAGAAAGATGTCACTGGTTGCATTGATTCCAACCACGGCTATATTTATTGGATTTCCCTGATGAGTTATTATGTACTGGGTCATTAGTTTACGACTCAATATAAGAACAATGGGTGTTGTTATCATCCAGCTTAAAAGAATTAACCGAGAAAAGCTTTCTGTTTCTTTGCTGATAAATAGTATAAAGATGATAGAAAAACATGTGCCTAGCCAAGTTACGATTATGTTTTTGGTATTGGATAAGAGATAGCTAATGTTTTCTACTCTATATAAGCCAATTATTTTAGCTAGTAGGAAATAGATGACCCCAGAAGTAATGATTAAGTAAAATTCGTCAATGTCATAGGTTTCTTGGCGTAAGAAAGTGGCTACATAGAAAACGCTGAAGATAATTAAAATATCGATCAGTTTTAGTGTCGTTGAATGTAAAGTTGCTATGTAGGTGCTTATAGACATTAAGGCGGAATATACTAAATGAATTCGGATTATTAGTATAATGGGTTTCTATTGTATCCCATAGAATCTGCTCATAATAATAACGGTAATGATCCAGTTTAGGACAATCGTATTTAAAAGCACTTGAAAATATAATGTATATTAATGTATGGAAGTGTTTTTATTTTTTATTTGAGGGCTTATAAAACAATATGTTATGTTACGTGCTGTTTTTTAAGCTTTTATCGTTCGCACCCTCTGTGCTCATTATTAGATGTATTCTCAAGGTACGTCATCCCATTGGCATGGACTGCCGGAATCTAGGCTACAGGGATTTATAAAGATTATCATCCATGGCGCTGGTTACCGACAGTTCGTGTTGGGTTGTGAAAAGTATGCAAGTCGACGCTGCTCAAAGCGAATTAATTAATTATCAAAAGTTTGCTTTGAGCTGTTCATAAAGTTGTTTAATATGATCAATATTAACAATATTGGTAGATTTTTATTTGAGGTAGTCGGGTTGAGATATGTAAAACTTCCTAGTCCTATGATGCTTACATGTGGTGGTGGATTAGCTTATTGGTTATCGTCTATTATTCATGTTAGCTTTGTAGCCATATCCATTATGATACTTTTATACATTCCCCTACTTTCATTCATCGGTCTATATGCAGAACAAAGAAAGTATTTAATACAGAATAAAAAAGTAAATAAAAGTGATAAGGCGGACAGTAAAGACGCTAATCAACAACAGGCTGTAGCGCAAGATCAACCCTTAGCCATTGAAGCAAATAAATCTAACGTACCAAGATTAACGAATGAGAGTGGTAAGCATTAGGCAGATAAGCTAATCTACCAGTGTCGATGGTTTAGGCTATCATATCTTATTGCTCATTAGCCTCGGTTATGCGGTAACAAAATAATTGTGTTTTAGCGATATCATTTAGCTGCTTTATGGACTCTGGTTTCCAATTGGGTATAGCAAAAGATGAGGATATCAATAAACTTCCGGGACGCATGGTTGATTTTAGTTTTGCGCCTAGTTCAGGCATGACGGCTGGCGAAAGGAAGGCAAAGATTACATCGTATTGATTAAAGTCGCAGCTCCATAGATTACTGCGATAACAGTGACTATTGGGATAATGACGGCTACGCAAGAGGTTAATTGCCCAAGGTAGCGGCGCTCGCTCCCAAGCATTGATGATTAATTGTGGGTGCTGCTGTGCTAGAGGTACAGAGACAGTGCCTATGCCGGCACCTAGTTCTGCAAAATGCTGGGCTGATTCTTTTGTAATGAGTTGGCTAACGGCATCTACGACAGCTGTTGAGGATAAAAATAACGGTACGTCTCCTTTAATAGTACCCCAAAATACTAGAGTTAATAAGATAAGTATTAAAAGATACCAATGAGCGGATAGTTGTATGCTGAGTAGAGTTGCTGCGCTGGGTAAAAACAGTAAATGAATCATCAGCCACCAGCGCGGTTGGCGTAAGAGCAGTGAACTGAACATTGCACCACTACTTTGTAATATTAAGAGTGTCACCAACCCTGAATTTTGCAGCGGTAAAAAAGGGTTTAAGCCGATAGCTATTATTAAGCCAAATAGCTGAGCTAGGAAAGCTTTAGATAAGGTCATTGGTATTAGATTGCGCATTATTCATAAGATGCGCTCCACTTTGTTCAGCGCATCTTATAGTTCTACGATTCACATAGAGCCTTAACATTATGGTTAATGTATAGGAATGCAATGTTGAGATAACAATAGACATCTTTCCTAAATAAAAATAAGACCGATCAATACAAATCTTATAAGCATCTGAAAAACATCACATTCGTCATCCCGGCATGGACTGCCGGGATCCAGAGTACATGGATGTACATATCGTATAGTAGAATTCT
>CAIVGC010000435.1 GCA_903905335.1 uncultured Methylococcaceae bacterium | reverse complement strand
TATAGTAGAATTCTTATCATGAAACTTATAGTGATACGACCTATTGCCATCCATGGCAACTGGTTTCCGGCAGTCCATGCCGGAATGACGGCTTACCCACTATGATTCACTTAGAGTCATATTTAGGAAAGATATCTATTATTGAATATTTTAAAGGTTTAATCCATTGTGATTTCATTGTGCGGGCTTTGTATTAAGCGTTAAATTAGGCGCATGCGATGGATTAACTGGGTAAGCTAACTTCACTTGAGTGGGCGTAGCACTTGTAAATTGCCCATAGACAGGAACCTGATGGCCTTTGATGTACATGCATTGTATATAAGCCATATCATAATGAAGTTGAGCTTCATTTATGGAAGAACTTGATGGGGCTATGTTGTTACAATTCTGATTAGGAGTGCCGCTCACTTGAAGCGTTGCAAATTGCTGGCAAGTGATGTTGTCCTTACTAAATTGTTCTAATGATTGGCCGGAACCAGGTAGTACCATAACAGCCGGAGCATTAGGTATACTGGTACAGCCAATCGTCGTCAGTAAAACAACAATTGTAAGTATAATTAAGCGTGACATATGCGTGCTTTTTAACTAGCGAGGAGGGGTTGGTGCAACTTGTTGCCAGCCACTTGGACATTCTCTAACATAAGGATAATAGCCTTTTGGGTTTTGGCAGTAATACCAGTAATTACTTTGATTTTGTTGTATTACAGGTGGAGGGGATTGCTGGATATAGACGGGTGGTGCTGTTGGAACGGCTATTACAGTAGGTGGATAAGCATATCCATAGCCACCATAGTAGCTACCCATTCCGTAGCCCAGTCCTAATCCCATTCCTAAGCCGAGTGCCCCATAGCCACCATAATAACCGCCATAATGTCCACGGTAACCACCATAATGACCACCACCATAATGGCCGCCACCATGACCCCAAGCAGAGTTAATACTTATTGATCCGATGACTGCAATTGTAAAGCATAATGCAGTAATTTTCTTCATAGTGATCTCCGTGCTAGGTTGCAGATAATATCTAACGTTTAAGCCTTAAAAAAATAAATTGGCTTTATTTTTTTAAGGCTTAAAGTAAAGTTGATAGTGTATACCTGTTATCTATTCGCAGTAATTTTTATTATGAGAATTATAATTAATTCAAATAGATAGGTGATGTTTTTAAGCTTTATGTATGGTGTAGTAAAGCTGTTTTAAAGCAATGGAAACTGGCGATTAAGTTTAGATTGGAAGGTTTTAGAAAGCTTGTTAAGATTTTATTTAATTTAACATCTCCAAGGCTAAATTAGCCATATTTATAGATCCGCCGCCTTTTCCTAACTTCTCTTTGACCAAAAATAAATTTTCCCGCATGGTATCGGCATAAGACTTGTCTAGTAAAATCCGCTTTACTTCTGTAACGATGTTTTCAGGTGTTGCTGTTTGTTGAATCAATTCTTTAATAGCAAGCTTACCTAAAACAATGTTGGGCAAACCTATAAAAGGTGTATTAACTAACCATCGACCTAACCAGTAAGTAATCGTTGCTAATTTATAAGTAATAACCATTGGTATGGTCATTAAAGCGACTTCTAACGTTGCCGTGCCTGATGTGGTCATAATGGCATCACAGCATTGCATGACATCATAAGGTTGATTTTTTATAACGGTAATACGACAGCCTGAGGCACTTAAATAAGTGTTTAACAATGCATCACTAATCGAGTTAGCTTGGGGCAGTATAAACTGTAGGTCAGATAGTTCAGTTTGTAACTGTTCAGCTGCAGCTAACATAACCGGCAGTAAGCGTTTTATTTCATTGGCACGACTGCCTGGGAGTAAACCAATAACTGATTTGTGTTCATCTAAGCCAAATCGATTAAAGTTTTCAGATCGACTATGGTTGGCATGGACTTTATCTACCGAAGGATGGCCGACATAACGCACTGGTACCTGTTCTGCATCATAGTAAGGGGTTTCAAAAGGGAATATCACCGCCATCATATCGATAGCCTTACCATAGGTTTTTACTCGACCAGGCCGCCATGCCCAAACTTGAGGGCTTACATAAAACAATACTTTGATGCCCAGTTGCTTAGCAAAACGGGCCAATTTAAGATTGAATTCTTTATAATCCACACACACTAGCAAGTCTGGACGCTCTGTTAGTACGAGCTGTTGCATTAGTTTTAAAGCACTACGGATCTCACTATAATGTTTAATGACTTCAATCACGCCTATAACACCGATACCTGCAGAGTCATAGTGTATATCGATACCTGCTTGTGCCATTTTTGTACTCCCCATACCGATGCCTTTGATAGTGGGTTGCTGTGCTTTTAGCTCCAAAAACATATTGGCTGCGTGTTGGTCGCCGGAGGATTCTCCTGCGCTAAACAGTATGGTTTGCGGGTTTTTAAGTGGTTTATGAGCGTTCATTTTAATTTAAAAGCATAGTTGTAATTAACTATGCTTTTAAAACTCCTCGGATAATATCAACAATCTTGTGAATATCATCATCACTTAGGAAAGGGCAAATCGGTAAGGAAAAGCAAGTTGCTGAAACGTGTTCGGTAACGGGTAAACTTAAATCAGCACATTCTTCTTTAAAGACATTTTGCTGATGCAAAGGCACTGGGTAATAAACAGCGCAGGCAATTTCTTGAGCTTGTAAGGCTTGCATTATTTCCTCACGGTGATCAGACAATAACGTGTATTGATGATAAACATGCTCGCCTAAGCCATCTTCATAAGGGGTGATTAGAGGCAAATCTGCCATGAGTTCTGAATACAAATGAGCGACATGACGACGCGCTTGATTATATTGATCGATACGTTTTAATTTGGCTCGTAAGATGACTGCCTGCATTTCATCGAGACGACTGTTATAACCAATTACATCGTGGTAATAACGCACATCTGAACCATGATTACGGAGTTGTTTTATTTTAGCAGCAGTTTCATCTGAGTTAGTGACGACTAAACCGCCATCTCCAAACGCACCTAAATTTTTGCTGGGGAAAAAACTGTATCCTCCGGCGTGACCTATCGCCCCCGTTTGTTTGCCATTAATGCTGGCACCAAAGGACTGACAAGCATCTTCAATTAGTTTTAATTGATGTTGTTCACAAAGCTGCATAATCTCGGTCATGTCTGCTGGCTGACCAAACAGATGCACGGGCATAATTGCTTTAGTTTTAGGGGTAATGGCAAGCTCTATGGCTTCTGGAGAGATATTGAAAGTTCTAGGATCAATATCAACAAAAACAGGAATAGCGCCCACATATTTAATTGCTTCTGCTGTAGCTATAAACGTAAAGGCACTAGTAATGACTTCATCACCTGCACCTATACCTTCGGCAATTAAGGCTAAATGTAAAGCATCGGTGCCTGAGGCAACGCCAATGGCATGTTTAACACCCAGATATGTGGCCGCTTCCTTTTCGAAAGCTTGGACGTTGGGGCCTAATATAAAAGCACAGTTTTCTATTGTTTCAGCCAAGCCACGCTCAACCTCATCTTTAATTTCAACATATTGAGCTTTCAGATTTACCATGGGAATCATGTTTTATTGCCTTATATTTATGAGTAGACGAATGAATTTGTTTAACTATTGGTAACGGAAGTCGTTATTAGCTTAATATTTTAAAATTGGCGAATCTATCGTAAGTATTCACTTCGCCCATTCAAAAATGGGGGGTTAGGGGTATTTAATAAAATCTGCCCTAACCCCTCTGTTAAAGAGGGGGAACTGATAATTACAAGCTATCTACTTATCGCCTAGCAACTGCGTAATTTGTATTGCTGTTGCCAAAGCTCGTCTACCGGCTTCACCGGAGACTAAAGGAGGATGTCCGGTTTGAATACAATTGATGAAATGTTTGATTTCTTCAAGCAGCGCATCACTGCCCTCAAAAACAGATTCTTCTGTTTCTATATCTGGGATACCTGGAAACATTTCTTTGCTACCTGTTCGGTATTTACTTAATACTCGATTTTGAAAATCAACAGAGATATAGGAACTGGGTCTAAACAAACGCATTTTACGTTCTAACTTCATACTAATTCGACTGGCGGTGACATTAGCTACGCAGCCGTTTTTGAAAAGTATTCTAGCATTGGCAATATCAGTGCCCTGAGTTAAAACCGCTGTGCCACTAGCATCTATACGTTCTACTTCAGAATCCACTAATGCCAAAATAATATCAATGTCGTGGATCATTAAATCTAATACTACACTGACATCATTAGCCCTAGGATTAAAAGGCGATAAACGATGTGATTCGATAAACAAAGGTTTTTCATCTTTATCTAAGCCTAATACAGCCGAATTAAAGCGTTCTAAATGACCGACTTGCAAAATAAGATTTTTAGTTTTGGCAATGGCGATTAATTCATCGGCTTCAGCAACGGTAACGGTAATGGGTTTTTCAACCAAGACATGAGCACCAGCAATTAGAAAATCTTTAGAGACTTGATGATGTAAGGTCGTTGGAACCACAATGCTGACGGCATCAACATGCCCCAGTAATGATTGATAATCGGTTAAGGCCTGTGCCTGATGTTTATCTGCTACGGCTTTAGCGGCCTCTTCATTGATATCGACCACTGCAACCAATTCGCAGTCGGGTAGTGAGGCATATTTTTCAGCATGAAATTTACCTAAATAGCCAGTTCCAATAACAGCGCATTTTAATTTCTTCATTTACTTTGAACGTTTAATTTAACTTAAGCCGAAGAGCGTTTTATAACAATAACGTCATTATTTGCGAACTGTCCGGTGATGATAGCTTCATATTGTAATCTATCAAGATTTATTCATAAACTTTATGTCTCATTTCCAGCGCAAGCGATTAGCGTTAGTCACAACCGTCACTGACGATAAGGCCATAGCTGCGCCGGCAATCATCGGATTTAATAAAATACCAAACAACGGATACAGCAAGCCCGCAGCGATAGGAATACTGATGGTGTTATAGAAAAAAGCGCCCATTAAGTTTTGTTTAATATTAATAACAGTGGCTTTAGACAAAGCAATTACTTCTGGAATTTTTAATAACGAGCCTTGTAGGATGACGATATCAGCACTCTCAATGGCAACATCAGTACCAGTACCTATAGCCATACCTACATTAGCTTGCGCCAATGCAGGAGCGTCATTAATACCGTCGCCGACCATACCGACTATTTCACCTTGTTCCTGTAATTCTAAAACTACAGTCGCCTTGTCTTGAGGCAATACTTGAGCTCTAACTTCAGAAATGCCCGCCTGTTTAGCAATAGCATGAGCGGTTATTTGGTTGTCGCCCGTCACCATAATAATACGTATACCTAAGTCTTTAAGGTGTTGTACGGCAAGAGCAGAATCTTTCTTAATAGGGTCAGAGACAGCAATAATGCCAACGATTTTATCATTGACCGCTAATAACATCGGAGTCTGTCCTAGAGCAGACAGCTTTTCTAATTTATTGTTATAACGAGTCAATTTGATATCTTTACTATCCATCAAGGCTTTATTGCCAAATAACACTTGCTGATCATTAATCATCGCTGTTACACCAAAGCCAGGGATAGCAGAAAAGTTCTGGGTTTTAGATAGTGTAAGCTGTCTATTTGCCGCTGCTGTTACAATAGCTGCTGCCAAGGGATGTTCAGAGCCTGATTCAATACTCGCCGCCCATTGTAAAATTTGTTCTTCAGTATAATCATCGATGGCTACAATGCTTGAAACCATCGGTTTTCCTTCAGTGACTGTGCCAGTCTTATCGAGAATTAAGCAGCTTATTTTTCCAGCAGATTGTAAGGCATCGCCTTTACGAATTAAGATGCCCGCTTGTGCGGCTCTGCCCACGGCTACCATGACAGACATAGGAGTTGCTAAGCCTAATGCACAGGGACAAGCAATCACTAATACAGTCATAGAGGTGATAAAAGCATAGCCTAGTGAAGGTTCTGGGCCAAATACAAACCATATCAAAAAGGTAAGGGCAGAAATAACGAGGACAGTCGGTACAAAAATACTAGAAATTTTATCAGCTAAGCGAGCTATTTCAGGCTTACTATTTTGCGCTTGCCTAACACTGGCAACAATTTGTGCTAAGGCCGTATCGCGCCCTATGCGCGTTGCTTTGAATAGAAAGCTACCGGTCTGATTGATAGTGCCTGCTACAACTTGAGAGCCCATAGTTTTTTCTACCGGTATGGGTTCGCCCGTTAACATGGATTCATTTATCGTAGAATGTCCCTCTAGCAAAATGCCATCGACCGCAATCTTTTCGCCAGGTCTTACGCGTAAAATATCACCTAAGCCTACTTGCTCGATAGGGAGGTCAATTTCTTCTGCGTTTCTGATAACACGAGCCGTGCGAGGTTGTAAGCCAATGAGTTGCCTAATAGCACTTGAGGTTTTACCTCTTGCTAAGGTTTCTAAGCCAGAACCTAAATTAATAAAAGCTAATATGACCACGGCGGCTTCAAAATAAGCGTGCTGCGCTAAGGCAGGTAAAGTATCTGCATAATCAATTACTATGCAGGAATATAGCCAAGCCGACCCCGTTCCTAGGGCAATTAAGGTATCCATATTAGCCTGTTTTAGGCTAAGGGATCTGATGGCGCCACTATAAAAGTGCCAGCCAGAATAAATTAATATAGCTAAGGTGAGTAAAGCGATTTCAGGCCAAACCCAGAGACCAGTAGCCGAACCGATTTTGGGTAGCCAACTTAAGTGTTCAGCGGCCATTAATAAGGCACCAAAAACACCGGCTACTGCCGCTCTTTTCATTAAGGATCGATAGCGCTGTAATTCTTGCTCTTCTTGTTCTGCCGGGTCTTCTATGCCTTCCATTAAGGCAGCGTCAAAACCCACTTCTTTAGCGGCTTGCTTTAAAGCAATTGGGTTTGCTTGGCCGATAATGGTCGCAGTATGATCAGCAAAGTTGACGCTAACAGAAGTAACACCTTCGACTGTCGCCAAAGCACCTTCAATAGCACTAACACAACCGGCACAACGCATACCTAAAATGGATAGGCGTATCTCGTTAGTCGTATCTTCTGTACTCATGGCAATACCTGTATGGTTATAATATTTGACGGGATTTACACCCCAAAACCAGCTTCTATAATCGTTGCTTTTATCGTATCGATATCAGTGAGTTCATTATTATATTCAATGCTAATTTCATTGTTTCTAGCAGAGGCGACTACTGAAATAACACCTGAAATAACCTTAAGCTTTTTAGTAATATTGGTTTCACATCCGCCACATTTCATGTCGGTAACTGCTAGCGTTAAAGATTCAATCATTTTTTATTCCCCGTTTATTAATGGGTGCCAATTATAGACTCTCAGAAAAATAATTTCCAAAACATTAAAAAAGCACTTATCGAGGTAGTTTAAAATATAAGTCCGTAAGTAAGTAGGATATAGTGATACACCCAGCATAGATCTATGCTGAAGTAATCCGATTAAATGGTTAACCTAACAATAATGTCCAAATTAAACCCTCAACAACAAACTGCGGTTAAAGCGATAGACCAGCCTTTATTAGTGCTTGCGGGAGCTGGTAGCGGTAAAACACGAGTTATTACCGAAAAAATCGCTTACCTCATTAAACAGGGCTTGCCAGCGAGACATATTGCGGCGCTAACGTTTACCAATAAAGCGGCACGAGAAATGAAAAGTCGAGTTTCCAAGCTGATTGATAGTTCTGAGACTCGAGGCCTACGAGTGTCTACCTTTCATTCCTTGGGGCTGGATATTTTGCGTAAGGAACATAAAGTCTTAGCTTACAAAGCTGCCATTACCCTGTTTGATGAACAAGATAAACAAACCTTATTAAAGAGTTTGATTAATTACGGCGCAAAAGATTGTGATATCGATAATATTGACCGCTATGCTCAACAAATTGGGCAATGGAAAAATGCCTTTGTTACTCCCGAGCAGGCGCTAACATTGGCAACACCAGATCAACATCCCATAGCGGGGCTTTACCAAGAATATACCCGTAGTCTTAAAGCTTATAATGCGGTCGATTTTGATGATTTGATTTTGTTGCCGGTGTTATTGTTTCAGCAACATCGTGAAGTATTAGAAAAATGGCAGAATAAAATTCGCTATTTGTTGGTTGATGAATATCAAGATACCAACATCACCCAATATCAGTTAATTAAATTGTTAGCAGGGGGCTTAGGGCGCTTTACCGTGGTAGGTGATGATGACCAGTCTATTTATGCTTGGCGAGGCGCCCAACCTGAGAACTTGGCGCAATTACAGAAAGATTACGCTAGATTGCAGGTAATTAAGCTAGAGCAAAATTATCGATCTACGGGTCGCATCTTAAAAGTAGCCAATCATTTAATCGCTAATAATCCGCATGTCTTTGAAAAGCGTTTATGGAGTGAACTAGGTTATGGTGATGCGCTACGCGTGTTAAGCCATAGAAATGATCAGGTTGAAGCGCAACAAGTTGTATCAGAAATTGTTCATCATAAATTTAAAACAGGGGGGCGTTATCAAGATTATGCAATTTTATATCGTGGTAATCATCAATCAAGATTGTTTGAGCAAGGCCTTAGAGAAAATAACATTCCTTATTTGATTAGCGGTAGTTCATCGTTTTTTAATAATCCAGAAATTAAAGACATACTGGCTTATTTAAGGTTATTTGTTAATCAGGATGATGATGCTGCCTATTTACGCATCATTAATACACCTAGACGTGAAATTGGCCCGACTACTTTAGAAAAGTTAGGTACTTATGCCAATGAGCGGCATATTAGTTTATTCGCTGCCAGCGTGGAGATGGGCTTAAAGCTAAAGCTCTCTGAAAAATCCATAATGAGATTACAGAAGTTTTATGATTGGGTGCGTGATACGGCTGTGCAAATTGAGCGTGGCGATACTTTTATGGTAATAGAGCAGATGATTGATCACATCAGTTATGAGCAGTACTTAAAAGAAAATAGTAAAAGTAACGAATCTGCTGCGCGAAAAATGAAGAATGTTAATGAGCTTGTTGAATGGCTTAAACGTATTGCCGATAAAGATACCGATGTTCAAAAAAACTTAGCTGAAATTGTCTCTAAAATTATGCTGATGGATATCATGGAGCGTAACCAAGAAGAGGAATCTTTAGATCAAGTGAGTTTAATGACCTTGCATGCGGCAAAAGGACTAGAGTTTCCACATGTTTTTCTCATTGGTATAGAAGAAAATATCTTGCCCCATCAAAGTAGTATAGAGGCTGATAATATCGAAGAAGAAAGGCGTTTAGCCTATGTAGGTATTACCCGAGCGCAGCTCACTTGCACCTTTAGTTATTGCACGCATCGTAAACGATATGGTGAAATTTCCGAATGCGAACCAAGTCGATTCCTAAATGAATTACCAGCCGATGATTTAGAATGGGTTAATAAAAAACAATTAACTCCAGAAGTTATTAAAGAGCGTGGCAAGGCTAATTTGGCAAATTTAAGAACGATGCTATCGTAATATACGGCTATCAACTTAAGACAGGACAAGGCAGTATTTTAAGCTCTGCGCTCATTGTTATATACACACTCAATGCCAGTCATTGCAGCTTCCTGGCCGGTATGACGAATTACTTGTTTATTGCTATGAGTTCTGCGTGGAAATAATAGACTATTCGAACTGGCTATATTTCGATAGCGGAGTCTGTATGTTATTCAAGGGTAAAAAATAAAAAATAAATAACTGAGAAATACCATTATGTGTACATTGCCCTGTAGCATCGTCGTACGAGCAGAGGATAAGGTAATGAGTGTTGTAAATAGTGTGGCGTAAAGCAAGGTGGTGCCGCTAGCAAATAAACCTAAGGTTAAATCTATATTTTGTAGGCCAGCAGCTAATAATACACATGGTACTGTTAGCGCAATAGTCGATAGCGCTGAACCTAAACAAATATTCATCGCTTGTTGCATTTGATTAGTCCTAGCTGCTCGGTAGGCGCTGAGTCCTTCAGGAGCAAGTACCAAAATAGCTATTAATAAAGCTGCGAGCTCAGTCGGTGCTTTAAGGGCTTCAATACCGTAATTGATAACATCCCCAAAATATTCAGCCAATAGCACAACAGGCACAAGTGAGCTTATTAAGCCGAATACAGCATAAGTGATAGCGGCTTTTCTATTTACATTATTTATTATGGCGGGCTTAGGTTTGTAATGGAGCGCTACTTCATCTTGTTTATGAATAAACAGAGCTTTGTGACGTGTATTTTGCATTAATAAAAACAGCAAATATACCAACATGCAGAGCCCGCCCATGAAAATTTCCTGCTCAGGTGAAAGAGTTGGCCCTATTGTGGTGGTGGTGCTGTTAGGCATCACCAATAAAATTAATGCTAACGGTGCAATAAGATGTAAAAAAGCTAGGCTACCACGCAAATTAAAAGATTGTTCAAAATGATGCCAGCCTCCGGTAATCAAAGATAATCCTATCATGCCATTAAGCATAATCATCAATGTTGCATAAACAGTATCACGTAGCATGGTTGGATTGTTGCCACCATGAAAGATAACAACTAGCATTAAGCTGACTTCAATAGCCGCAACAGACAGTGTTAAAAGTAACGTTCCCAATGGCTCAACAAGCAATTCTTTAAGCTGGTCTGCATAATGATTAACAGTAAATATACAGCCTATCATTGAGCAAAAAATTAACACAGCAATCAAAAGCATTGGTGCTAAATTCAAATCAGAAAGAATTAGATTTGTGCTATGTAGTCCGAACCATAAGCTCCAACAAATCAGAACAAAAGCATTGCGGAACAAAGTGGTAAGAGTTTTTCTGGGATAATTCACAAAATATACTTTTAAGTTGGTTAATACGTTATAGTCGATAACATGAATATCAGCTATTTTAAGATCACTAGCTGCGAATTCTCATAACATGAATGGTTGTATTAAGGCATCTCTAACTACGACAGGTACATCCTTGTATTCTGTATCCGGGCAGTCTATGCCGAGATGACGAATGGGGTGTTTTTTAGGTACTTAGTAGGTGTATTTATCGGTTTTATATTATTTATCCACTACGGAGCACCTAGAGCCTCCAATCTTATTTCATGCAATCACTAATGCAACGATTAATCATTATTTAGGGTGGTTTTGCTTAAAGACTTGGGGTTCAGTCTGCTAAGTGGTTGATCAATTAAGCTAAATAAATAATGCTAAGGTTCGAAACGTATCACTCTAGTGTATTTAGAATAATACGTTTCTAATATCCATATTCCAGTAGAAAAACTTATCTACTCCAGCTTTTAGTATTGCCGCTAGCTGATGTTGCCGTTCCACCTGAGCCATGACTCCAGCTAGCTGAGCCACCTGCTGCATTTGAGGCAGAACCTGAGCCATTGCTCCAATTAGCTGAGCCACCGGCTGAAGTTTGAGCGGACCCTGTGCCATTATGAGAGTAGGCAGAGCCGCCATTAGCGCCATTAACGGCGGTAGTGTTAGTATAATTATTATGGTAAGCCGAGCCGCCAGATGCTCCCTGTGCATAGGTAGCATTGCCGTTGGAATAAGCTGCACCACCATTAGTCCCTTGAACATAGCTAGCATTAGGGGCAGCATAAACACTAGTTGTATTGGGTGCCACATAAACGCCACCAGAACTAGGTGCTACGTAAACACCAACGGTGCTAGGGGCAACATAAACAGCGCTAGGAGCTACAACGGGACGAGGGGCAACATAAACAGCACTAGGTACTATAACCTGACGAGGAACAATAACTACTTCACGCGCACCTGCATAGTACCAAGCGCTAACAGGAAATGACATTAATATGACGGATGCAGTACTGCCCACTAATATTGCTTTTTGTATTTTATTCATTGTTAGGCCTCATTTATTTATTTTGATTTTTGTGTGATTGAGCAATATCAAATTCAATTCGCTTGGCATTGTTGGCAGCTTTAAACAAAAATATGTTCTTTTTTAATTTGGGATTCAGTTTCCAATCCTTGTATTCGATCATATATCTGGGAAAGTTTGTAGCCTGCTTATAGGTCATGGCCATACGAAGAGGTAGTGCTTTTTTGCCACTTGAGATCCAGATTTCCAAATTGATGCCGGGTTCCATGTATGCAAAATGCTCGCAAGGTAAGCCATTGACCATAGTAGGGCCAATCACGATAGCATGGGTCAAATTTTTACCCATCACGGAGTAAGGATTGCTGTATAGAAAATCAGCTGAGGGGAAATTGATATGGGATTTGCTTGCTACATAAGCCAACATATCATCAATTGTAGAGAGGGGTTCGGAAACGGAATGATTATTCTTTTCTGGATCAAAAGCCGTAAAATTAGAGCCATCAAAATAAAGTTGAAAACTTGGTACGTCACCAAAGACATCGGCTCGAAATTTATTGGGGCGTTGCAGAGCAACGTTAGTGTTAACAAATAACGTTATAAATTGACCAGTAACTGGAGACTGAACTTCCATAAAGTTGTTTGAGCTATAAGTAAAGGATTTGGCAGCAGCCAATGTTTCACTCATTTGTTTTAGACGATCTAAAGCATACTGTTCAATGATAGGCGCTGGTGCCGGCGTTGCCGTTGCCGAGTTGGCAGGCTGAGTCGCTGGTTGTTGCTCAACTTTTTCTAGTGGTTGGGTTGGGGGATTAACTAACGTGTTACTTTCGATAGCGCAACCCGGTACTGAAAGTGCCAAAACGATTGCAGATAAGACGATATGTTTTGGCATCATATCTATGAGTTTTTTATGCATAATCGATCCTCTATTAATAATCGTGAATTCAACTTAGAAGTGGAATATTAAAAATTTTTTTAGAGGGTGAGTGAAGTATTACAAATACTTCTTTGATCAGTCAGTAGAAATTGTACGGAAAGCTACAAATTTTCACCCAATACGAACCATACCAGATTTATGCATTAAATAAAGCAGTAATTAACCAGCTTATTAACATCAGTTAAATCTTAGCGAAACTAAATTTTTAATATGTGGACTATTTACATGTGAATTTAAGATACATAATCCATAATTCGGCTACCAATTTAAGACGGGACACTAGCTTAATCGTTCAATTTTAGGCAGGGTTCTTCTAAGCACAGACAAAGGACGAAAGGCGAAGGGTTAAGTCTAGTACCTGTCACGCCTTAAGTTGCTAGCCCATAATCCTGAAAGTAAAAGTCATCCTTCGCCATGATTTTAAATGAGTTTGTAGGTGAAGGATGATAGTGCTTTGGTGTACTGCTAAAACAGAATTATTTTGATCTGAGTAAGCTCAGCTTATAGTTCAAATTCGGAAGGTTGTAGTCCTAGTTCTTTAGCAATTTTACCGGCTATATTTTTTTCTTGGGCATCAAAGTTGCCATCAGATGCTGCAATAGCAATAATCATTCTAACGAGCAGACGCGCTGCTTCATTATTAGATTTCATTTTACCTATAGCTTGATAAGCTTTAGCTTCGCCGATGTCCTTATCAAATTCTAATTGGCCTACAAACTCCTGAAACGCTTTAATGACATCGCTGATGGTAAAAATAGATAGCGCATCATTGTTTTCAATGAACTTAATCATTTTTTGCTTTTCTTCGGAACTGATACTGCCGTCAGCCATCGCAATTAGGGCAGAGCCAGCCATAGCTGCATTAAGGAAATCTTTGTTTTTAAATTTTAAAGCTTCTGTTTTTAATTCATTGGCTTTAGTTTTTAGCTGACTTAAAAAACTATCAAAACTCATATTGGGCTCCTAGTAAGTAGTTGGTAACGGTTATAGTGAGGATATTAAAACATTAAATTTAAAATTCGATGCATTCTTTTAGTGCCAAGTTATCGTTTAGACCATAACAATGTTGTCGATTTAGGATGTTTTCTGCCCATTGTTGATGGGTTGCTACTTCGCACATGGCATCGTGCATTCTAAAAACTGCGGGTGCTGTTTGGTCACATAAAGCGTGAGCCATTTCGTAGTCTTCTAAATCAACGGCAAAAGCTGATTCTATCAAAGTTATTTGCGTTGGATGGATGGCCGTTTTACCTATAAGGCCATGGGCTAAATCTAATGATATTTCTTTTTGTAAAGTGACGGCATCATTTAAGTATTCAAAGACCGGCGCCGATAATGAAAAGCCATAAGGTTTAAAATTAGCGACTAATTGTGAAATGACGTTACCTAGTGGCGTTTCATAAAGTGTGCAAGATCTGCTTCTACGTAAACCTAAAAGATTCATTAAATCATTGCCGCCAATTCTAAGGGTTATGATTCGCTCTGCAATATCTTCTTGTAATAGGGCCTGCCGTAATTCAGTCATAGCACTACTATCGAAAACTTCTCGAGTTTCTAAAGTCGGCATTACTTTAAAAGGCGTGTCTTTTAGTTGATCAAAATAGGCATGGAATACCCCTTCAGTAAATTTAGGTAGCACAAAACCATCTATGTTCTCGATATGAGGCAAAGCTAGCAGTCGCGCTAAAATCTCAGGATTTCTTGCACGAATAAAACGGTAATGATGTGATGATTCTTTAAAGCCTTGCAAGCATAAGCCAAGATGGCGTACACAGCTATCGACATCAATCGTTGAAACTGCATCTTCAGTACAAAATATCATGGAACGTAGCATAGGATATTTGTCACCATTGGCAATTTCTATAATATCGCGGCGATTTCCAGGCATATAAAGCGAAGCGCCAAGTCGCCAAGGTGAATATGATTTTAAGGCGTTATTCATAAGTTAAGCTCTTTAATTAAGGCAACGGCACGATAGGGTAAGTCTTTTAAAACCATAATGGGGGTGGCTTTAGCCTGAGCTAACCAACGTAAGTGTAAGGTGGCTTCGCAATTTAAATCTTGTAGTAATAGTAGTTGGGTTTCTCGGCGTAACAATGCGCGAGTTGCCTCTCCTATGCCAGGCTTAATGTAATTAGGTCGAGTAATACTATAATGTTGGCTAGCCCAGTCTAAAAATTGCTGGGATTTGTTTTGTAGATCTATTCGAGAGATAACTTGGGCTTCCAGTTTATCTTTTAAGGTTGGCCAAAGACTATTTACAGTGGTGAGCAGTGTATCAATAAAATATGACGATAAGTCGTGTTCTTTAAATCGATCATAATAAAGGCAGCCATGAAAATCAGTGCTGTTGGCTAGAGCTGGGTCATAAAATGAACGACTGACTAAGCCAGAAATTGTTGCATTAAGTATAGCGGAAGGAATTAAATAATCTTCTGAGGAAGGTGCAACCGTTGCCCAACCTGATAAATCTGTTAATACATAGAGCTCGGCTGGGATAGTGATGCTGTCACTGTTTGCAAAGGCCTGTAGGCTAGCCGTTAATTGTCTTGAGATAACCCCTTTGCCGGTCCAGCCATCTACAAATACTAAAGATTCTGGTGTGTGCTTTTTTAAAATGTAACGTAGCGCATTAGCATCGAGTCCGACATCTCGTAAGATTGAAATAGAGTAATGTTCAACCTGTACATTAAAATGACGCTTTAAAATATGTTTGAGTAATACGCCTACTGGTGTTCCTGCTCGCGCTAACGATACTAGCGTAATACCTTGAGGACGTGATCTGATAATGCTTTGCGCCAGTAATAACAGATGTTCTGCCATAGTGGCTTGGTTTAAGTCCATAGCCCTATAAAACAACGGTAAATAATCATCAGGCGGCAAAGCTTCATGGCTAAGCATTTGTGAATAATGTTTTTTACCTGATTGAATGAGTGCTTCCTTAAGATGCACAGGCGTATCCGGTAAAGACATAGGCTTTAACAAAAACTGTACGTCATTTAGCGTATAGCTACCGGTAAATGGAACTATCGCTGTCATTTTGTAAAGGCCATGGTGTTAAATAATTGGGTGTTTTTCGGAATTAAGGCGTAATCGCATAAGCCCATAAAAGGGGCATCAGTGTGGCTGTCACCAGCGCCAAAGGTTAATAAATTAGGATATTGCTTTCTATATTCGGCCATTAAATAACTGACAGCACTCTCTTTATTAATAATTTTCGGCAATACCGCTAGATTATTGCCATTTAAATGCCAATATAAGCTGCCATCTTGTATATAGGGATGCACTTTAATAATCTCGTTTAATAATGGTGTTAGAGCGCTTTCAGTGCCTGCGACATGCTTAATAACACCGTACCAAGTGACATCAAAATCTTCGACTAATCTGGTTTTAAAGCCGGTATCTTGCTGGCAAAAAGACACAATAGCTGCCCATAGGTCTAGGAGATTTTCATGATAAACAGGTAAGTTTTTTTTCATGCTGGCCATCCAGATATGATCGACAAGTCGCTGTTTGTTTAATATAACAGCACCATGATTTAAAACAACTTCCTCTTGAAAGGGCAGGGTGACGCGATCAAAGGCAAGCCCGTCACGGCCAGTCACAGGTACAATTTTGAAGCCTTGCGCTAGCCACTGCCATAACCATTGTTGTTTGTGAGTGGCATAGGAATTTCCTGTGCCATCGGCTAAGCTAGCCCTGACTTGTAGCTTGGGATCATCTGCGCCTAGTGGACATTTTCTCAAGGTCTGAAATAAAGTGTCATCAAGGTCTAAAAAAATGTAGCTTTGCATGGTTGTTGTCTTGTGGTTGAAGTTCAAATCTAGCGCTAATAGCATGCCAAGTGTTTAAGCGGTCGATAAGGGCTGGTACTAAAGGCGTTTCGTGGCAAAGGATAATATCTCTGTAATGTTCTGGCTTTAGATTGTAAATAAAATTAGTAATATTATCGTTGTAGTTATCTTCAAATTGACAGGCCAAGGCAATATCATTACCCACATGGATGGGCGAACGCGTGGTACTTTGTACTTTTACTTTAAAGCCCTCGTTCTCAAGGATACGTCCCAATAAATAAGCAGGTGCGTTACATTCGCCAGTACCTAAAACCAGTAAAGGACGTGGGTCGGTAGATTCACGATTTAAACCGCTCTGATATAACTCTTCTATGACATCAGAACTTAAACAAATGGGCTCGGCAATGCCTAAACGCCCCGGCCAAGCCAGTAATTGTTGCTTACATTCACCGTTGCCCGATACATTAACGGTGATGTTATCAAGAGCGGTATTGGCACAATCTTCAAAGTTTAAGAGGCCTTGTCGAAAACAAATCCATTCTACTGCCACACCCGCTTGTGCTTCTAAGGCGGCTCTATCATCGGGATGTGCAAAATTCACTAGGCTCACGATAAACACTTTAGTTAACTGAGTATTGACCGCTTGATAAGCTTTAATCAGGCGTAAAAAAGTTTTACCCGTGCTGATTTCATCGTCAATCAACACCAATGTTTCTGCGCTTAAAAACTGTTTTCGATAATCTGGTTGCACAGGATAATACAGAAAAAAGTCAGTAGCGTGACTATGCGCTTCTTCAAACTCCAAACGCTCAATACCCTCAAGATGATAGCGGGTCGTTTGCATGAATAAGGCATTGGTCGCACCTGCATGGCAAGCGGCCTCATATACACCATAACCTAGTCCAGTTGCTGTTTCAGCCATACCTATCCATAGTGAACTCTTGCCTATATTACTTTTAAGGACTGTTCTGGCTAAAGCACGATAAGACCAGCTCATCAGTTTTGGGGTAACAGGATAATGTTTGCCCAACACTTTACTGACTAATAAAAATTTACGCTTACTACTGACGCGTGCGGCAAATCCTAATAGTCGCTGTAACGGAATGTGACCAGGTTCCAGTTCTAAGCTTAGTGTGCCGGTATCTAATTCGATAGTGACTGTTTTATTCATAATATCTTTTGAATGGCAAGAGGGTGAGGCTATAGTTACAGCCTTTAGGGCATGAGAAAATAGTATAAAACTTGGAGTGCTGAACTACAGCTATTGCTTTGTAAAATAGCTTAGGCTGTTTTAGCGATTACTTAACTTAACCTGATTATAAGGATGCTTCTGCAGCAAGGTCATGCCGGCAATCTATATCAGAACGACGAACATTGTTACATTAGCTGATGTGTCTTGCTATTAATCGTTGCATAAGTCATTGCATGACATAAGGTGATCCGTAGTGGGTAAATAAAATAAAACCGACTGCACACTTATTAAGTACCTGAATAACATCCCATTCGTTATCACGGCATGGACTGCCGTGATCCAGAATACAAGGATGTACCTGTCGTAGTTAGAGTGCTAATCATGAAACTTATAGTGCTGTGCCTGCGCCCTCCATGGCAACTAGTTTCCGGCAGTCCATGCCGGAATGACGGTTTACTCACTACCTAGAATTAGATTGAATTATAGGGTTCCTAACATAATAAAAGTGCAAAAACTTATGGGACGATTAATTAAGTAACTTAATATTATTGCTCAGGAGCATTGGTTTTTGAAAAGAGTGAGTTCAGCCGTAAGCGCTTTAAAGTATAACGGGCGTATTAATTTCCGTTACTTTTAAGCCATAGTGAATAACAGGTGTTTGGGTAATGTCGCCTTTAATACTCTGCAAGGCGATTTTTGCCAAATTCGCTCCCGACAAACAAGCCATGCCGAAGCCACCGGAAGGTCGTGGATTTATTTCTAATAAACGAACGCCTTGCTGACCTTCTTTAAACTGAATGTTGAATAAACCATTGAGTTGATAATGTTCTGTTAGTCGCGTCACCATGCCTTGAATTTCAGCATTGTTATCTATGGTTTGACCATGGCCGGCAAGCAGAGGTTTTTTGCGTTGCACTGCGCACAGTAATTCGCCATGTCGACCAGCACAATCAACACTCCATTCATGACCGCCCAAATGTTCCATTACTAATAAGGTATCAAATTCTGGCGTGTTTTTCATACCCTGACGTAATTCCTGTAGGGGAATTTGATATTCAATGCCTCCCAGTAGTTGGCTGATACTGTCTCGCCCTGTATCTAAGATGCGAAAACCCAAACCAAAGACCGATACCGCAGGCTTTACACAGAGTCGCTCATATTTCTTTGACAAATTAGCGACAGCGAGATCAAAGTCATCGGCAGTATTAACAGCGATGAAATCCATAGTCTGTGCAATAGCTGGATTTAAATGGCTGTAAAAATCCGCTTTATTATGCAGCAGTGTGAGCGTTTCATAATCGGCTACAGAGACTACTTGAGTACCGATAGCTAAAAATAGATCATGATGTTGACTGATGAGAGCGTCTTCTTTGCCTGGCCAAAATAACTGTATGTTATGTAGCTGGCAGAAATTCACACACCATTCTAAATAAGCGAAACCGCTTAAGTCTGAGGGTTCAAGATGGTGTTCGTCTGCGGCCAAAAAGGCCGCAGCGTTATTGTGTGTATGCGTGCAAATTAAGCTGACTTCATCTACAGGAAAGGCTAGATGAATAGCTCTAAAGACTGAACTGATGGTTGAGAAGGTTTTGTTAAACCAAATTCTCATTATAGATGCATAGTAATCAGCGGTAGTAAGTTCTCAATAGTGCGTCCAGTACCATTTTCGCCGATAGCATGCATTTTCCATTCACCATTATGGCGATACAGTTTAGCCATGATTTGTGCGGTATGTGAACCTTGTGCAGTTAAAGTATAACGGGCAATTTCGTTGTTATTGGTGTTATCAACAATACGGCAATAAGCATTTTCAACGGTATTGAAGGTTTCGCCGGTATAAGAACTAACTGTAAACACTAAAGACTTAACGGTTTCGGGGATTTTGTTTAAATCCACAATAATTTGCTCGTCGTCGCCATCACCTTCACCGGTACGATTATCGCCAGTATGCACAATACTGCCATCGCGACTTTTTAATTGTCCGAAATAGACAATATCTACGACTTTGTTTTCATCATTAAATAGTACGCAAGAAGCATCTAAATCAATGGCGCTATCTTTGCTGCCACCAAACATGCCTTTTATAAGGCCAACCTTCGGTGTTTTAGCATCCCAACCTAAACCCATAACAATCTTGCTTAAAGTGCTGCCGGATTCTTTAGATAAAGATATTTTTTGACCTTTTTGTAAATTGATAGCCATATAGTCTGTTCCTAAAAGAGAGATATTTTATCGATTAATGTTAAGCAGTAGGTTGGGCTAACGGCTTTATCGTTAACCCAACATTGAGCCATGAGATTAGAACTAAAGTGAAACCCATCAAACGCATGTCATCGATGGGTTTCGCTAACGCTCTACCCATCCTACGCAACTATACACTTACTCCAAAAGAAGAAGCTAGCGCACCTAGGCCACCTGCAAAACCTTGGCCTACGGCTTTAAATTTCCAATCGCCATCTACTCGATAAATCTCACCAAAAATCATCGCAGTTTCGGTAGAGGCATCTTCACTCAGGTCATAACGAGCAATTTCTTGGCCGCCATTTTCATTAATGACACGTATAAAAGCATGATTAACTTGGCCGAAATTTTGTTTACGAAGTTCAGCTTCATGAATGGTGACAGCAAAAACAACTTTAGCGACATCAGCAGGTACTTTAGACAATTCAACTTTAACGGTTTCATCGTCACCCTCGCCAGCGCCTGTAGTATTGTCACCCATGTGTTGAATAGCGCCATCGGCAACCAATTTATTATTATAAAAGCAGAAGTCAGCATCTGAGCGAACTTTACCGTCTTCCTTAACTAAAAAGGCACTGGCGTCTAAATCAAATCCAGAGCCATCGGTAGCGCGAGCATCCCAACCTAAGCCGACGACAATTTTGTTTAAACCAGGTGCTTCTTTGCTTAAATTGACGTTGCCGCCTTTGCTTAATGATATTGCCATGCTGTAACTCCTAATAGAGTGGGATAAAAGGTTTTAAGTAATTTAATCTTTTATTAAAATATGGTGCGGCATTATAAATCAATATGAATAAATCTTTTTATGTAAATATTTTAGCTTAGCTTCAACAGCCAAGTCTTAAGCATTAGCGCAAAGAGGTTTTTGACGCGGTGCTTTTTAGAAAAGAGCTGTTGAGATAACATCGGTTGCTGAATAGACTATGGTCTTGATACGGGTGGCGCTATGGGTATCTACACAAGTATAAGTCACGTCATTGCGGCATGGACTGCCGCAATCTAGGCTACAGGGATGTATAAAAATCACCATCCATGGTACAGGGATATCGGCTTCCCGGTCGGTATGACGGTTTAGTTAATGGTGTGTGTAACAATAAGAGCAGAGCTTGGGGCACCAGCACAAGCGCGATTATCCTGCATTTATTGGCTACCAATTTAAGACGGGACACTAGCTTAATCGTTCAATTTTAGGCAGGGTTCTTCTAAGCACAGACAAAGGGCGAAGGGTTAAGTCTAGTACCTGTCACGCCTTAAGTTACTAGCCTCCTAGGCTTAGTCTTTCGCCCTGAGC
>CAIVGC010000434.1 GCA_903905335.1 uncultured Methylococcaceae bacterium | reverse complement strand
TGATCTTTAACCCAAAAGATCATTTTAAAGCCCATCTAGATGGGCTTTTTTAATTAAGGCTCTATCATTTCAGTCGCGTCGAATGACAGCCGACATCCTATAGCACTATTTACTCTGCCGCGCCTTAAGTTGGTAGCCATAAAGTCGTTTATAAGTAGTTATACGAATAGCAATTTATGGGTGGTTTGCTACTATCTCTACAACGTTAAAGCGGTGTGTTTTTACTTAAATATCTGTCAATGTTATGAGCTGGTATCAGTAGTTACTTAAAATGGTAGGTAGTGAGCATTTAACTCTTGATAAATCCGCAGTCATCACTCAATTGGGGCTCAATGCCAATAATGTCATTACTAAAAAAAGCTAAAATGATGTCCTCTGATTGGATGTATTCGCTCAAAATAAGTGTTGTTGTTGTTGTTGTTGTTGTTGTTGGCATCAATGTGTATGCCGAAAAGGCGATTGATCAAACTAATAGGCAGCGACAAAACGGTTTTCAATTAGTTGCTCAGTTACGCCAAAGTTCAGATGATTTAAGCCAAATGGTCAGACTCTATGTCGTCACTGGAGACCCTCGTTACAAGAAATACTATCAAAATATACTGGATATTCGTAATGGCAAGATTCCACGACCAGAAGGTTATACCTATAGTTATTGGGATCTGGTCATCGCCGGTGATTTAGCTCCCCCAGCAGAAAATGACAAAGGCGTTCCCTTAACCGACTTGATCGAACAGTCAGGCTTAACTGAGCAAGAAGTTAGCTATCTGCTGGCCTCCAAAAATAATTCAGACGCACTGACTAAGATCGAATTTGAGGCTATGAAGTTGCTAGAAGTCGGTGGTCCTGATGCAGAGGTCAAACGAGTAGAAGCAAGACAACTGTTATTTGATGAGCACTATTATCAGGCCAAGTCTAAGATTATGCAGCCCATCAACACTTTCTATCGCTTGATAGATCAGCGTACGCTTAGTAATGTTAAGCAAGCCATGATCATGGCTAATCTGTTTCGCTGGATATTTATAGTAAGTGCTTTTTTTGTAATTGGACTGCTTTTGCGGTCTTATGTCACTTTGAGAAAAATGTTAGGCGGTACAGTAAAAGACCTACATCAGCTAATCAATAAGATCAGTGCCGGTGACCTATCAACCATCATCCCTGTTAGCGCTGACATGGAAAACAGTGTTATGGCGGGATTGTTAAAAATGCAGGATAAATTGCTGACTAATGAGGTCGAGCGTACTTATGCCGCACAAGAATTACAAAGGAATTTAGTGCGCCTACAAGCGTTGTTTGATACTCATGCTATAGGCATAGTAGTAATAGATAAGGCATACAACATTGAGTCATTCAATGCAGCCAGCGAAGCATTGTTCGGCTACAGCAGAGCCGAAGTGCTGGGACGTAATGTCAATATGCTGATGCCAGAACCCTATCATAGCGAACATGACGGTTATATTGAGCATTATATTAAAACCGGGCAGACAAAGGTCATTGGCATAGGTAGAGAAGTGGTAGGTAAGCGCAAAAATGGTAGCACCTTTGATATGCAGCTCTTAGTCGATGATACGACTGTGGATGATGAGCACTCTTATATCGGTTTTATTGAAGATATTACCAAACGCAAACGCGAAGCGGCGGGCAATAAACTTTATGAATTACTGGTAAAAAGCTCGGATGATGCAATGATCTCCAAGCAACTGGATGGCACTATTACCTGTTGGAATCCAGGTGCAGAAGCTTTGTTTGGCTATAGTGCTGAAGAAATGATCGGTCAGTCGATCTATAAGTTGGTGCCACCTGACAGCTCTGAGGAGGAAGAGGCCGTTCGTGCTATAGTCAGCCAAAAAAAATCGGTGAAACAATTGGAAACGGTTCGCCTCCATAAGGACGGCAGTCTGATTAATGTGTCATTGACCTTGTCCCCGATTATAAATGAAACAGGAGCAATGATTGGTATTTCCAATGTTGCACGTGATATACGTGCGTTAAAACAGTCACTAAGCCAGATTGAAAATCTGGCCTTCTATGATCAGCTAACGGATTTGCCGAACCGGCGCTTATTAGTAGATCGACTTAAAGCAGCACTTCCTTTGTCCAAACGAGAGCGACAGTACGGTGCCCTATTATTCCTAGACATGGATAGATTTAAGGCTCTTAACGACAACCAAGGACATGAGGCGGGCGATAAACTGCTGGTTGAAATCGCTACTCGCTTGAAATCCTGCGTGCGTCAGACTGAAACGGTTGCTCGCTTGGGCGGCGATGAGTTTGTGGTGCTGCTTGAGGGCCTAGCTACAGATGCTCTTGAGGCCTCGAATATAGCCGCTCATGTTGCTGAAAAGATACGGGTTAGTTTATCGGCACCCTATAGTATTAATAATCTTATACATTACAGCTCTCCCAGCATTGGTGTGTATCTCTTTTTAGGTAAAAAGGATACCTATGAAGAGGTCCTAAAACGTGCCGACATCGCCATGTATCAAGCAAAAAATTCAGGCCGAAATTGCGTACGTTTTTATGATGCAGAGTTACAAAAACAAATGGCTGCTTATGAAACACTCAGGTTAGATCTCTATCAAGCCCTTGATAAACACCAGTTTCAACTCTATTATCAGATACAGATTAACCAAGATGCACATCCGATTGGCGCAGAAGCCTTAATACGTTGGCAACATCCCAGCCGAGGTCTAGTCAATCCGGCTGAATTTATCCCCGTTGCCGAAAATAATACCCTGATTATGAAGATAGGTTATTGGGTTCTGGACCAAGCTTGTTTGCAAATTGCGGCATGGAGTCGTCATGCGCTGACCCGTAACTTGATACTTGCGGTTAACGTAAGTGCTAAGGAATTCAAACAACCTAAGTATGTTGAGATTGTAAATTCATTAATCAAGAAGCATGATATCAAACCCTCGTGCTTAAAACTCGAAATAACCGAAGGCGTAGCCCTAGAAAATTTTGAGCAAGCTATTGTAGAAATGTTGGCACTGAAAGTGGTGGTGGGCATTAAATTATCATTGGATGATTTCGGTACTGGCTTTTCGTCTTTATCGCATCTGAAAAAACTGCCCATTAATCAAGTTAAGATTGATCAAAGTTTTATACGAGATATGGATACTGACCCTGAATCTAAAGATGCAAGAATGGTAAAAACCATTATTGACATGGCGCATAACTTTGATCTGGATGTGATTGCAGAAGGCGTAGAGACTGAGATCCAATTGGCTTTACTCAAACAATTAGGTTGTTTGAGTTACCAAGGTTATTTATTCAGTAAACCGGTGCCGATAGCGGTTTTTGAAGCATTGCTAAAAAACATAAAAATACACGGACGAACATTGTTATAGGCACAAGTAACCCGTCATGCCGGCCATAGGTATTTAAACAAATCGTCATCACGACTAACTTGAGCTGATTTTTCACATCCTATGCCCTTGATTCCTGCAGCACATGCTTTTAGAGTCAATGCGGAGGCTGAGAACACT
>CAIVGC010000433.1 GCA_903905335.1 uncultured Methylococcaceae bacterium | reverse complement strand
TATCAGCAATGATGCAGAATTTATTAGGCAAGTTGCTTTTCACGAAGCAGGTCACGCCGCTGCTATTCATATTAGAAATAAACAACAACAATTGCCTCCTATCTACTTTCAAATCTACATTAATCACGCTTATAAAGGTAATGAATGTACTTACAGAGCTTATGAAAACGCTAATGCCTATCTAACTAAAATAGAAGACGGTCGCTTAATCCATACCCTGCCTACTTCAGTTGCTAAAGCGGTTAGTGATTTCACGCCAGCGCAAGAATACGACTATCAAGTCGCTTTTGAAGCCGATATCGTTAATTTATTGGCAGGACCACTGTCTGAGGCGAACTATGTCGCACTGAGAGATGATGAGCCTATCAACCCTAATTTAGTACATTTGGATGCGCTGCATTTTTACGGTGGTCATTCTGATATAGTAACCATTAATGACTATATCGATTGCCTTGAGCTGACTCTGGCGCAACGCCAAGCAAAATTAGTATCACTCTTTTTAAAAGCCTTTGCCTTCATTAAAGACCCCGCTAATTGGCGCGCCATTTTAACGTTAGCGGAATACATTATTTCCAGCAAAAAAAATATCATTGTTTATGAAGATATTGCTAACGTATTAACTATTTTATGAGCCGAATGAGTGACGAAGAACGTTTAGCAAAAATAAATAAGATGCTCTTGGCTAAGTCTAGTAGTCCGGAATAAGCCCTATAGGGTGGGCAACGCTCAATGCCCACTGCGTAGATTGGAAAATGGTCGACTTTAAGAGCTAATGAGCAAAAGCACAAAAGCACATTACATCCAGCGCTCAATATTTAAGCGTTCAATACCTCTGAGTCATTAACGTAGGTTAGCCACTTAACACGGGACAAAGCGCTTGCGTAGATGTTACCGTTGGGCTAACGACTCTATCGTTAACCCAGTATTGATGGCGAGTAGTGTGGGTTGCGAAAAGCATGCAACCCAACGCGATTATTTTTCTACTGCCATAACCACGCCCCGATTGAGCGGAAGGTTAGGCTTGAACTTCAACGAAGGAGCTTGCAGAATGAGGCGTTGGAATATATTGTCCTTCTTCTTTAAGCCCTTCAATATGAAATTCGATGGCCTCTTGAATAAGTTGCAGAACCTCTTGAGATGATTCGCCTACGGCTATGCAGCCAGGGAGATCAGGCACATAGGCACCAAAGCTAGTTGGACCTTCTTCAATAACAACTAAATAACGCATATAAACCTCTACTACTTAAGTCCAGCTTGTTTCAGAACGTTAAAAAGTGTTCCATTTGGGACATCTACGCTGGGTTTTCCAGCAACAGTAACCGTACCGGATTTGATGGGATGGTGAAATTGGCGATGACTTCCCTTTTGCCGGACTTGCTGCCAACCATCCAACTCAATTATTGCGATAAGGTCTTTAATCTTCATGCGATGAGTTTAACACGATTTATCCAAATGATTAACAGTCTAGTAGGTAGGAATAAGACCTTTTCGAGCGTAAACGAGTCGCTGCAGTAATGCCCGACGGTGTAACCGATTTTAGTCCCGTAGGTTGGATTGCGTCTTTTTGCAACCCACACTACTCGGCATTGATGTTGCGTTAACGATAAAACTGTTTATCCACCCTGCTGTCTGGTACCCAAGTTCTGCTCTCATCGTTATACACAAGTTATGTAGGGTGGATAAGCAAAGCTGTAAGGCGTATTATTTGTAGGGTGGATTCGCCGCTAGGCAATCCACCGCACAACGGCTGACTGTCATCGGCATTGTGTGATGATTGGCGGTTTGCTGGCGCGAAACCACCTACACCATGCTATTGATTTAGGTTTTATTATGCGGATATGGAAAGTCAGGTGGACAGTGTTTTTGTGCCCACCACTAATCGACAACTGGTGGGCAAACGATAAAGCTGTTTGCCCACCTTATATGTCTGTCATAGCTTAGCTTAGCTAAGCTAAGCTATGCCCTTAAACGCCTACGGTAACACTCAATACATCGCTCCATTGCCCGACTTGCTCGTCATGTAAGCGATAAATGGCTTTATATTTCCATATGGCACTAGTAGCCGGCAAGGGTTGGGTATCATTGGTATTGGGCTCGGTGTTAATGGTCAGAAAACTAAAACCAGCGCCATCACCTCGGTCTACCCAAATTTCTATGGCGGCAGCAGCGCCTTTAGTCCAGCCAATAATCGGATGTCCGGCTTTATTTTGAGCGCTTAAGATAGGTTTCCAAGTGCTCGGATCTTCAACAGTGGTTGTGCCAATCACACCTAAAGCTAAACCTATCGCCGAGGTATAGTTTTTATGGCTTTTAAGATGCGCCACTAAAGTAGATAGCCTAGGAATAATGCCAGAATTCACTGCGGGCGGCATCGGTTCAACCAACATAGGCGGCACAGTCCAGCCTATAGTAGCGGTGCTACCATCACGTAATATATTTTTATATTCTGTTAAATGATGGGCATAGGCTTGCATATCACCTAAGCTTTTCAAAATATAGCGAAAGGCGAGCGCATCGGCTTGAAGGCTGGTCAAATCTTCATTAGTCACCTCCAATATCGCGGCGTAATGCGGTAAAGTGGTAGCCGCATGATCTAACAAATCTGCTTTTCCGCTATCCGTAGTAGGCATAAAAGAATTACTGGTCATACTATTTCCTTAAGGTTTAGGGTTGGTTGATGAGTACTAGGTAAGTGTTACTGAGCGTTCAGTTAAGTTAGTCTAGCGTTTTGCCAATCGTTAGCTCAAAACTGCTGATCTTATTAAGCGTTTCTCTAATCGTGTAGAGTGTTACGCCAATCTTGCTGAGTGCTCAGCAAGATTGGCAATGGTTCTATCCCACCTGCGCAGCACTTGGCATAAGCTACGGTAGTATTGGGCCTTACTGGCTTAGTGCTCAGCAAGGTCTGAGTCGCCTTCACAGTAATTGAAGAGCACTAGCTACAGATATGCTGAGTACTTAGCAAGATTGGCGTAAGACTTCAGCAGATTAAAAACAGACTTAACAAGATTGCAGTAATGCTTCAGTAGATTAAAAACAGACTTAACAAGATTGTATAAACACTCAGCAAGATCAGAGTAATGTTCAGCAAGATTAAAGTAATGCTTTGCAAGATGCGGCTAGCACTTAAGTCTGTATGCAGAGCATTGCTTAAGCTGTGCGTAACGCTCTACTATTAAAAAATCAGACTATAGGTACATTAAAGTATGGTAGCGCTCAGGTTAATTCGCCAACAATGGCGTTTTGACAGAGAAAATCTAAATTCCTTGTTAATTGGCGGTTACTTTATAACCTTACAACTTTAAAATAGCAATGATTATCTTACAAATATTCGATAATAATTAATGTTCTACGCCTGAGTCTATATTCCCCTTATGATCATCAGAATAAACGCTAAGTATTTAGAGTCGAATGTTCGTTTTTTAATGTGACTGTAGTCTAGTAAATAGATAAAGCTGTAAGGCAGATTATTTGTAGGGTGGATTCGCCGTTAGGCAATCCGCCGCAAAACGGCTGGCTGTCATCGTCGGTTTGCTGGCTAAACCACCCTACACCATACTATGATTTAGGTTTTATTATGCTGAAATGGAAAGCCAAGTGGACAGTGTTTTTCTGCCCACCACACTTATTGACTGCTTGTTTTACATAGCTACCAAGGGCCACTAACATGTCTGCTTACGTCCATTCGGCAATGTAAAATACGAGCAACCTCGATTTCTGTTTTGCCGACACGGTAAAAAATAATATGACGGTTAACATTAAAACTACGTACTCTCTCATCAATTTCATTTCGAAACTTACCAAGTTCTGGGGAAAGGACTAGATTTTCTAAGCCGCTTTTAATTTCAGAAAGGTATGATTTGTTTGCTTATTACCCCAAGTCATCAGTGTGTAGCTCTTAATATTTTGTAAATCATCCTGTGCTTCTTTTGATAATCTATATCCCTGCATTAACAATTATTCCTTATTGAGCTCTTCAAAAAAGGCACGGCCATCGACGCTTTCACCTCTATCTAAGTGTTTTATTCCTTTGTTAACCTCGCTTCTAAGTTTATCCAGTTTTATCTGGTATATCCATGCTTCATGGGTTTCCATAAAACGTAAAGATTCTCGAATAACTTCACTGGCGTTGTTATACATTCCGCTGGCGACTTTCGCTTTTACCATTTTTTCAAGTTGATCTGCCAGTGATACATGCATGTTTTGCCTCCTTGGTGCTTAAGGCCTAATGATACAAAGATTATCAAAGATTGACAATCGAATGAGGGCAGGAAAGGCAGGTGGTTTGCATACGATAAGTCCTTAAGTTCTTAAGTCCTAAAACTGTAAGGCGGATTATTTGTAGGGTGGATTCGCCGATAGGCAATCAACCCTACAAAGGCTGGCTGTCATCGGCGTTGTGCGATGATTGGCGGTTTGTTGACGCGAAACCACCCTACACCATACTATTGATTTAGGTTTTATTATGCTGAAATGGAAAGCCAGGTAAGCAATGCTCACCGCTCACCATTTTTATCAGCAAAAGGTGGGCAAACAATAAATAAATACTTGCTTAGATTCCAGTCATAACTGCCATTGATAATAAAAAAATGGCTCTATGTGAATCGTAGTGGGTAAATTAAAAGTCAAGTTAACTAACCATAAAATCAAATGTAATTTTTTTTAGTACGATTTCAGTAAACAAATTAACAAAGATTACTTACATGAGTACTATCTGTT
>CAIVGC010000432.1 GCA_903905335.1 uncultured Methylococcaceae bacterium | reverse complement strand
TTCACTGGGCAAGAATGCTGAGGATTTTTTAATTGACGATAGCATTTTCCAGGCCGCAGAAATCGGTAGAATTCATGCAAAAGCCGCGTGATATTTGGCGAAGGTATTGTATAAAGGTAAATGAATTCTTAAAGTAATAGCTAAATTTTTACTATGGCTTTGAAAATAATGAACTTAGCATTGGTGGCAATGACTTGATGATTGCCAAATAAACGCTGAAGTTGGCTGTGATAATTCAAATGCCGATTACCAATAACCCATAATTCACCGCTTTTTCTTAATACTCTTCTGGACTGTATAAATAAACTGACGGCAATTTGATCGCCTACGGTGTGCTGTTGATGAAATGGAGGATTACAAAGAATAAGATCTGCTGAGCTTGCTGCAAAATCACAAAGCCCATCGCCCACATTAAAAGTAGCTGAGCGTGTGGACTCAAGGGCGCGGTAAAAATTATCTTTAGCGGATGCCACGGCCATAAATGACTCGTCAACAAAATGTATGTTAGTCAAAGGATTGCGTTCGGCCGCGATTAAGCCGACTAGACCATTGCCACAACCTAAATCAATAATATCCCTGATAGCAGGTATGGTGGGCAGGTGCTCAAGAAAAAACCGCGTGCCTATATCCAGCCTTTCGCGTGAAAATACATTGGCATGATTACTAATTAAATAATCCGAATTTTCTAGCGTGTAGCAGACTGGATAAGGATTGTTTGCAATCGTTATGTTTACATCAGGTGTAGCCGTAATGAGCCGTGCTTTTTTTCGGGCTAGCGAGGTGGTAGTCGGGCCAATTAAACGTTCTAGTAATGTCCAAAGTGCACTTGGTAGGGCTTTAACCATACCGGCTAATATAACTTGGCTATTAGGTGCCAAGTGTGGGCGTAGTCGAATTAACTGATCTTCTAGTAATGCTAAAGTCTTTGGTGCTTTAATGAGTACGGTATCGAATAGGCCTTGCAATGGCTCTAGGCTATTGATTAATTGGACTTGCGTCAGTGCAATTCCATTTTCAATTAAATTAAGTTTCGTGGCTAGGTGAGATAAATAAGAATCTGAAAAAGCGTGCGGATGCCATGCGTTCAGTGCAACGGCTAAGGCTCCAAAGCTATCATTAATAATTAAAATACGAGGTTCTGCTGAGGTGCTGACAGTAGTTGCAAAAGCATCAAGCAGGTATTCATCGGCGGCATCCCAGGCGCGCAAAAGTTCTAGTGGGCGCTTGGGTAAGCGCTGCAAGCTAAACTCTCCTTGGGGAACTATTAGCCGTTGTTCAGATGGGTTGGTCATGGTTTAACGTTTTAGGCGCGAGCCATAAATTTTCCGGTTTCAGTGTTAACCTTAATGAGTTCATCGGTTTCTAAGTATTCGGGTACTTGTACTTCTAAGTCAGTAGTTAATCTAGCTGTTTTAGTGCGACTTGATGCGGATGCACCTTTAATGCAGGGAGCTGTTTCTATGATAGCTAGAATAACTGAGCTAGGTAGTTCAATGCCAAATATTTCATCATCGATTAATAAAGCAACGATGCCTTCTAAACCTTCGGTTAAATAGTCAATTTGATCGTCTAATTCTTCACGACTTAAGCTGTATTGTGTGTAATCTTCCATATTCATAAAAATATAGTGTTCACCATCAACATAAGAAAACTGCACTTTAGCTCTGACTAAGTCTGTATCTTTTAAGAAATCATCACCTTTAAGTGATTCATCTAGTTTTTGTCCAGTTTTGAGATTGGTAAAACGAATTTTATATAAGGTTGATGCGCCTCGTGATGAGGGGCTTTTGGCATCGACATGTTTCACTATATGAGGAATGTTATTAATTTCAACTACCATACCTCGTTTTAAATCACTCGCCTTGGCCACACTTATCTCCTCAAACAGTAAAAGATGCCGTTATTTAATAAATAACATATTTTGTAATAATGTTTGCCATTATAACTCAAATTGCTAGTTTAGGCCGCTTAGGACTGGGTCAATCAATCATTGGTGCAAGTTTTAAAAAGGCAATCAGGAGGTTTAGTGGTTAAAATTCTCTAGCTAATTTTATGATAATTAACAGCGGCTATTGCCAATTTAAGTATTCACGGTTATGCTCTTTCGTCATGAGCATCCATCTATTTGTTCCAGAAAAAATTAAGGTAACGTCTGAAAAATATAAGGGCGTTGTTGTCGCTGCAGCAGGAATAAGCAAGCGATGCTTGGCATGGTTTTTAATATTGTTATTAGCGAGTCAGTCTTCAATTGTTTGGGCTGTTTTAGAACAAAATATAGCTGTTGATCATACTCTGCAAACTCAGTATTCGAGAGAGCGTGAGTCTATGTTGATGTTAATTAAGCCAGCTAAACATTTGTATACAAACGATGTTTGGGAGCGTATTCGTCTGGGCATGAAAATTCCTAGGCCACAGCTACCGTCTCAGGAGGTTAGCTTAAGTCAGTATATATCGAGTCAGTCCACTTTAAGGCGCATGAACCAAGAAGTAAGTGCTGGATCTGGAGAGGGCTTAGATGGTTGGCACGGTCTGCGACCGCTACCAGCCGTTGCACCTATGTATAATTATACGCCTTATGGACGCTTAAGATTTAGCGGGGCTGTGGCTTTAAAAAGTGAAAATATAAGCGCGAATTCCACATCTTCTATGATAACGAATACTATTCAGACTAAGAAATTAGTTGCTAATAAAATGCGCCTTAATACAGCTTTTGAGTCGGGCTCTGTTTTAAGTACTACACATAATACATCTATTGCTTTAGTTGCGGCGACTCAGTCTAATGTCAATAATCAGTATGATAGGGTTAATAAACAAGTTACTTGGTATAGCCAACATCCTAATTATTTACAGCAAGTATCGCAACGAGCTCAGCCTTATTTGTTCCATATCGTAGAGAGTTTGAGTCAACAGCAGATGCCAACCGAGTTGGCGTTGTTGCCGATAGTCGAAAGTGCTTACCAAGCTACGGTTTTATCACCTAAAAGTGCAGCAGGGCTTTGGCAATTTATGCCTAGCACAGGTCATGATTTTGATTTATATCAAACAGCCCATTACGATGCTCGCTTGGATGTTGAGGCCTCTACACAGGCTGCTATTCGTTATTTGTTGTTTTTAAAACAGCATTATAAGGGTGACTGGCTATTGGCTTTGGCCGCTTACAATTGTGGTTTAGGTATGGTGGATAATGCTATAGAGCGTAATATCGCGGCAGGACAGGGCACTGATTATTGGTCTTTGTCATTACCTGAAGAAACAAAAGCTTATGTACCTAAATTTCTGGCTTTATCCAGTATCTTTGCAAATCCTAAGGCTTATGGATTAAATCTAGCGCCGATTAAGAATGAAGCTTACTTTGTTAAAGTGCATATTGATAATCAACATGATGTTGATTATTTAGCAGCCAAAGAAATGAATGAAGTCGCAGCTTTGTCTGATTTAAGTGCTGAGCATTTTAAACGTCTAAATTCTGGATATGTTAAGGCTAAATTAGCTGCGCAGGGGCCGTTTACTTTTTTTATGCCTAGGGCTAATGCCCTACAGTTGCGTCAACGTTTGGCCAGTATTGCCCAATTTTTTAATAAACCTGCGGCCATGGCTGCTAGCAATACTAAATCGTCGCTAAAAAAATCATTGTTGATAAAGACTGAAAGCAATACATCATTGTCTGAGTTGCAAAATATAATGAGTGTCGCGGAGTCGCCGCCCTTTTTATTATTACGTTAACTAAGATTCCAAAAAAGCTCTGATGGCCGAAATGCCTTGTCCGCCCGCCTTGAGCGAAGCTATTAAGTGTGATTCATTTAGTCCACCTAAGGCGTATACAGGTAGATTGACTTGAGCGACTAACTGACTAAATTCCTGCCAACCTAAATACGGTGTATCAGGGTGAGACTTTGTTTTTAGTACTGGAGCTAAAACTACAAAGTCTACGCCTATCTGCTGCGCATGCTGTAGCTCTAAGAGATTATGGCAAGAAGCAGATAACCATGCCGATGAGCGTAAGTAAGTAGGTCGCTTGCTGAGGGACATTAAGTCTTTACTGGTTAAATGCAAGCCATCTAGCGCATAAGTTTGCGCATTATTGATGGCAGAATTTATTAATAAGCGTGCACCATGTTGCTGGCATAAAGGATAAGCTTGTTTTATAAAATGGCTAAGCTCCTCAGTAGTAGCGGATTTTAAGCGTAACTGGATGAGCTTAATGCCTCGGTGTAATAAATGCTTTAGATTTCTTAAGTGTTGAGTTTCTTCGGTATCGTCCAAAATAGCATAATAAGGAGGTAATTGTGCGGCCATAATGATGGCTTGATTAGCAGCAGGAAATTGATAGTTTGCCAGTTCATCTGCTGTAACCCATTTGATAGTTTGTCCTTCGTGGCCTTTGGCATGGCCTGAGAACTGTTCAACTAAGAATACATGCAACTGTACCGTTAAGTCTGGGTAATGATGTTTGATGCTCATTAACGGTGTTGGTGCAAGGGCCGTAATAGCCAGTTCTTCGTTAAGCTCTCGTATTAAGGCCTGAAGTGCAGTTTCTCCCCATTCAAGTTTGCCACCAGGAAATTCCCATAAGCTACCTTGATGCAAGGTCGGTTTGCGCAAAGAAATTAAAATCTGTCCATGAGTGTTCTTTATGACACCAACAGCAACGTGGAGTATTTTCATGGTAAAAGGCAAAGTAACAAGTCATCTCTATGTTTGAGATGACTTGTTTTAATGGTCAGTATTTTAAGTATAATTGCTGCTGTACAGAACTAAGCAGGGCTGATTAAATTTTTAGCTGATTTTAAGTTCGATATTCAGCATTAATCTTCACATAATCATAAGATAAGTCACAGGTTAATACTTCCTGTATGGCATTGCCGCGCCCTAACTTGACTGTTACGGTAATTTCTTCTTCGTTCATGACTTGTTGGCCGGCTTCTTCGGTGTAATCTATAGCACGTCCACCGTTTCTTACGATGCACACCTCATTTAGAAATAGCTGTACATTTTCCAATATCATATTTTCAATGCCAGAGCGACCTACAGCTGCCAGTATGCGTCCCCAGTTAGGGTCGCTAGCAAAAAAAGCGGTTTTTACTAAGGGTGAGTGAGCGATGGTTTTGCCTACGCGCACGGCTTCTTCGTCATTAAGAGCTTCTTTAACGATGATGTGGATCAGTTTAGTGGCACCTTCGCCATCTCGGACAATAGCTTCGGCGAGTTGTTTGCATACGCTCATGAGCGCGGCGGCAAAAAGAGAGTAATGCTCGCTGTCGGCGGTAATTTCTGGAGCACTTGAACAGCCACTGGCCATGACCACGCAAGCATCATTAGTGGAGGTGTCACCATCAACAGTAATACGATTGAAGGATTGTTCCGCTACGACGTTCAAGCATTGTTGTAGTAAGTCTTGCTTGATGCTGGCGTCGGTTGCGATAAAGCCCAGCATGGTCGCCATATTAGGCTGTATCATACCGGCGCCTTTGGAGATGCCATTAATGGTAATGGTATGTCCGTTAATGTCGATAGTCTTGCTGACACCTTTAGGAAAGGTGTCAGTGGTCATTATGGCGTGAGCGGCTTGTTCCCAATGATTCTGTTGTAGATTGGCGATAGCCTGGGGTAAGGCTGCAGCAAGTTTTTCGACAGGCAGGGGCTGTCCAATAACGCCAGTAGAAAAAGGCAAAATTTGTTGGGTATTACCACCAGTGACTTTAGCCAATTCAGCGCAAGAATATAGCGCATCTTGCATGCCTTGATCGCCGGTTCCGGCATTCGCATTACCTGAATTAATCAATAACCAGCGGGGATGGCCAGCTAAGTGCGCTTTTGCAACATGTACCGGTGCGGCACAAAAGGCATTTTGAGTGAATACCGCAGCACAAGTAGAGCTTTCAGTCATTTCTATGACTAAAATATCATCTTTGATGGTTTGTTTAATGCCAGCACAGGCTGTGCCTAGCGTTATTCCCTTAACATTAAGCATGTTTGGGAAATCGCATTGTCCGACCGCCATGAGTTAATCCTCGTTGTGTTTAAAAAATAGAATTACGTTATTAATTTTATTGTTGTTTAATTTAATTAACTGGCATTGTTTGCTTAAGGACGCTAATAACTCAGGATCTCTACTTAAAGCGAAGGGTAAAATAACTTCAACTTCTATCTGCCCGTTTAAATAATGAATTCTGAAATCATCTATAGCCGTTTTAACAATGGCTAAGTATTCATTGAGTATGGTTTGTACTTCAATACGTGTGAGCGGTTTGTTGGATTCATATAAAGCTTCATCATCTTCTGGATCGACATGCACTAAGACATCAATAACATCATCAAAGCAGCTAATTAATTCATCTCGAACAATATCGCTGATAGTGTGGCCTTCAGATACGGTAATACGTGGATCGACGATGATGTGCGCGTCAATCAGTGCATCTTCTCCCATTTGACGGCTACGCAATAAATGTATGCCTTCGACACCATCGATAGCCATAATGGTGGTGCGAATTTCTTTTAGCAGTTTGGGAGGTAGAGAGGTATCTACGAGCTCTTTAATGCTATTAAGTACCAAATTCAAGCCGATTTTTGCAACCATTAACGCGACCAAGATGGCGGCGATGGCATCGGCCAAAGGGTAGCCTAACATGACTGCGCCTATGCCAAATAAAACCACGACTGATGAGATAGCATCGCTGCGTTGATGCCAAGCATTGGCCATTAATAACTTAGAGCGCGTTTTTTTTGCGATAGATTTGGTGTAATGATACAACCATTCATTCAATATAATAGATGTTCCAGCAATCGCTAAGCCTAATGGATTTGGGTTGGGCAGGTTCTCTGGGTTGCTTATGCGATCTATGACTGACCAGGAAATACCACCAGCTATGGCAATTAAACTAACGCCTAAAAGAACCGTTGCTATGGTTTCAAAGCGCCTATGTCCGTAGGGATGCTCATGGTCGGCTTCGCGACTGCCCAATCTGACAGCAATGATGACTAACACATCGCTGAGTAAGTCAGATAATGAATGTATACCATCGGCAATTAATGCAGCCGATTGAAAGAGTATGCCGAAACTAATTTTGATGGCAGCCTGAAAAACATTAACGGTCGCGCCAACATAACTGGCCTTCGCTTTTAGTCTTTTGATGCGTGCAGCTTCTGATAAGTCAGTCATGATGAACCTACTTCTAAAAGAATAGTATATTCATGATTCCCTGCTGTTGCTTCTAGCACTTTATGGCCATTAATACGGCACCACGTCGGAATATCTTGCATGACTCCTGGGTCGGTACAAATCACTTCAAGACGGTCTCCGATCTTGAGTTGTTTGACTTTATCTTGAGTGCGAATAACGGGCAGTGGACATAGCAAACGTCTTGCATTGAGGGTTTCTATAGTCATGGTGACGGAGGCTTCGAGATTTAAAAGTCTAAGTTTAAAGTATAAGTGTTAAGGTTGTTACCTTTCCGTAAAAGCTTTTTAAACATACCAGGCTTTGGGCATATCTTCGTCCCTTATCGGTTTAACTTGTAGGGTTCGTTCTGAGCCATCTAACATAGTGACATCAATGTCGACTTGCTCAGCCTCTCTGCCTTGACCAAATCTAGCGGTGATTTGTGCGGCTAAATATAGATCTTCAGCTGAGGGTGTACCATCTATCAGCACCAGAGGCCCCCTGTGACTTAGGCTAATCATGCTGATGAATTCATTTTTATAGCCTTGCAAAAAACGACCTTCACCTTCTTCACGGGCAACAATGAGTTTGAAGTTGGGCTGTGGGCGTATGTGGCGACCGACTTTTAACAGCATAACGTCATCGAGTTGATATTCTTTATGACCTTGAGATTTCCACAAATCGACTAGCTTAGCAGAATAACTTTTGTCGGTTAAAAAACAGCAGCCACCGGCAGGTTGAGAATAATCATCAAAACCAAATTGTTCAGCCATAGCTATTTGTGGCTTACGTGAGCGCCCAGTAATATCATGCAATTTTTCTCTGTCTACCCAGCCTTCGCGTTCTGGTAATGTTGCGGGTAGATTTTTAGCGCATAAAGGTCGTAATAATAAATCGTCTGCACCCGATTCTTTGGCAACAATGGGCATGGTAGCTTTGCGTTGCGACATGGGGCGCTGACCGATTACTTCACCGGTAATAATAAAGTCAAAGTCATTTTCGACTATCCATTGTTTAGCTTTATTAACCATGAAAATCTTGCAATCTAAGCAAGGATTCATGTGTGCGCCATAGCCGTGTTTTGGATTAATCAGCACATTTTTATATTCTTCGATAACGTCAACAATATGCAGTTTCATGCCTAATTGTTCAGCGACCCATAAGGAATTGTTGCGTTTGGGCTTGGCTTTGTCTTTTTCACGTATAGCATGGGTATGGCCTTCCACACAAAAACCAGTAAAAAAATTGATGCCTTCTACATGAATACCTTGTTCCATGATGGTTTTTGCCGCCAGCATTGAATCTAAACCGCCAGAAATTAAGGCGATTGCTTTTCGTTGTTTACTCATGACACTCGTAGTCTTAAAAAATCAGAGCATTATACGCGCTTATTTTAAATGCCCTAGTTGAGCATTCCAAACTCTGTTAAAAAACTATTTTTAAGCTATAATCAATCCCTTTTTATTGCCTAATCTATAGACGTCGTGATTAATAACAAGCTATCAACTTTTCAGGGACTTATTCTATCGTTACAAGAATATTGGTCGAATCAGGGTTGTATTTTATTACAACCCTTAGATCAGGAAGTAGGTGCGGGAACGTTTCATCCAGCTACTTTTTTACGAGCTATCGGTCCTGAACCTTGGAATGCTGCGTATGTGCAGCCTTCTCGCCGTCCTACGGATGGTCGTTATGGTGAAAATCCTAACCGCTTGCAGCATTATTATCAGTTTCAAGTCGTCTTGAAACCTTCTCCAGATGCCATTCAAGAGCTCTATCTAGGGTCATTGCGACATTTGGGTTTAGATTTGCTCGAGCATGATATCCGTTTTGTCGAAGATAATTGGGAATCACCCACTTTAGGCGCGTGGGGCTTAGGTTGGGAAGTCTGGTTGAATGGCATGGAAGTGACTCAGTTTACCTATTTTCAGCAAGTTGGTGGTTTGGAATGTCGACCGGTTACTGGCGAAATTACTTACGGCTTAGAACGCATTGCTATGTATTTACAAGGCGTTGATAGTGTTTATGACCTAGTGTGGACTAAAGGGCCCTTTGGCGTTGTAACCTATGGTGATGTCTTTCATCAAAATGAAGTGGAAATGTCCACCTACAATTTTGAACATGCTAATGTTGAATTTCTGTTTAAATGTTTCGAGACTTATGAACAAGAATGTCAGAAACTTATAGGGCTTAATTTGCCATTGCCCGCTTACGAAATGGTGCTTAAGGCGTCGCATACCTTTAACTTATTGGATGCTCGTCATGCCATTTCGGTTACTGAGCGTCAACGCTATATATTGAGAGTTAGAGCTCTTTCGAGATCGGTCGCTGAAGCTTATTACACACGTCGGGAATCGCTAGGCTTTCCAATGTTAACAGAGCAAGGAGCATAACATGGCCACAAGCAAAAATTTACTTTTTGAATTAGGTTCGGAAGAACTGCCGCCCAAGACTTTACTTAAACTCAGTAATGCTTTATTGGCTGGTATCGTTCAAGGCCTACAGGCTGCCGAATTAACGTTTTCCAGTAGTAAGGCTTATGCAACGCCTAGACGCTTAGCTGTTTTTATTGAAGATTTAGCGATTAAGCAACCTGATAAAACGGTTGAAAAGCGAGGTCCTGCCATACTAGCAGCTTTTGCAGCAGATGGTACTCCCAGTAAAGCAGCATTAGGTTTTGCCGATAGTTGTGGAACTAGCTTTGAGCAACTGGAACGATTAAAAACTGACAAGGGTGAGTGGTTGGCGTTTACCCAATCTGTTGCAGGACAATCTACAGAGCAGCTTATTCCTGACATTATTCGACAAAGCATTGCAAATCTACCTATAGCCAAACGTATGCGTTGGGGGAGTTTTAATACCGAATTTGTAAGGCCGGTGCATTGGGCGGTTTTGCTTTATGGTAATACAGTTATTGATGCTGAAATATTAGGTCTTAAAGCAGGCGATACAACCTCGGGTCATCGATTTCATGCGCCACAAAAAATAACGATTAATCAGCCGGAAGACTATCAAGCTCTTTTGTATGCACAAGGTAAAGTCATTGTTGATTTCGAACAAAGAAAAGCGCTAATACGAGATGCTGCACAAAGGGCAGCCTCAGCAGTTAATGGCATTGCTTATATAGAAGATGATTTGTTGGAAGAGATTGCCGCTTTAAACGAATGGCCTGTGCCAATTACGGGTTGTTTTGATGAGCGTTTTCTTCAATTACCCGCTGAAGTATTAATTACCACCATGCAAACTAATCAGAAATATTTTCCGGTTAAAAATGCTGATGGAGGTTTGCTGGCTTATTTTATTACCTTTAGTAATATCGAAAGCAGTCATCCTGAATCTATACAGCATGGTAACGAGAGGGTGGTTACGCCACGCTTAGCCGATGCAGAATTTTTCTGGAATCAAGATAGAAAACAACGCTTAGAAGATCGGGTGGCAAGTTTAGCTACGATTGTATTCCAAGAGAAGTTGGGTACAGTGGCCGATAAGACGCATCGAGTTATTAAGCTGGCTGCTTTTATTGCTCACAGGCTTAGTGCTAATGTAGATTTGGCTAAGCGGGCTGCATTATTGGCTAAAACTGATTTAATGACGGAAATGGTAGGTGAGTTTGGTAATCTGCAAGGCTTAATGGGACGTTATTATGCTTTGGTTGAAGGTGAAGTCCCCGAAGTGGCTTGGGCATTAGAAGAGCAATATTTCCCTAAACAATCAGGTAGTGAAACCGCAAATAGTTCAATTGGTCAAATCTTGGCGATAGCTGAAAAAGTGGATACACTTACGGGTATTTTCAGTGCAGGTTTAATTCCTACTGGTGATAAAGATCCCTATGCTTTACGTCGGTCAGCGCTAGGTATTTTACGTACCTTAATCGAAAATAATCTAACCTTAGATATTTGCGAATTAATCGAATTTTCCCTAGATATCTATACTCATAGCTTCGATGAAGCAGGGACTCAGTTTGCTGTGATTGATTTCATTTTTGATCGATTAAAAGGTTATTGCTTAGATAAAGGCTATAGTGCTGATGAGTTTGATGCGGTGATAACCGTTAAACCCAATGATCCTTTAGATTTTATGCGCCGTTTAGCAGCGGTAAAGGCTTTCAGGCAGTTGCCTGAAGCTGAAAGCTTAGCGGCAGCTAATAAACGCATACGCAATATTTTGAGAAAATCAGAGTCGCCAGTCGCAGCAACCGTAGGTGCATTGGTTGAACCTGTTGAATTGCGTTTGTTAGAAAGTGCAAATCTAGCGGTTATCGCGATTGCTCCTTTGCTTGCGCAGCACGATTATGCTGCAACCTTAACCTATTTGGCGGCTTTACGTCAGGAGGTTGATGCCTTCTTTGATGGTGTTATGGTGATGTGTGATGATTTGGAATTGCGCGCTGGACGACTGGCTTTGCTAAATTTATTGTCGGAACAGTTTTTAACTTGTGCGGATATTTCTAAGTTGCAGTCTTGAATACTTAGCGCTGAGTTATGATGCCTAATATAACTCGGTGTTTATAAAATGAATCAAAGTCATCTCATGCCCAAACAACGCTACATTTTATTAGATCGCGACGGTGTTATTAATCGGGATAGTGATGATTTTATAAAATCTCCTGAAGAATGGTTGCCTATAGCAGGTAGTCTTGAAGCGATTGCCATGCTTAACGCCTCTGGCTATAAAGTAGTTGTTGTGACCAATCAATCGGGCATTGCACGCGGGCTATTTGATGCGGCGGTGCTAGAAAAAATTCACGATAAAATGCATCGCTTGCTTAATGAAAAAGGCGGTGTTATTTCAGCGATCTATTATTGTCCGCATGGTCCTGATAGTCATTGCGAGTGCCGTAAGCCTAAAGCGGGTTTGCTTAAAGCCTTTGCTGCCGATTTTGATGCCGATTTGACATCGATCGATGTAGTGGGCGATTCCTTGCGTGATTTGCAAGCTGCAATAGCGGTGGGTTCGAATCCTATATTGGTTAAAACCGGCAAGGGGCAGCAAACTTTAAGCAATAATCCACAATTTAATAGTCTTGTTTTTGAGAATTTATATGACGCAGCACAATACATTACAGCCAGACCTTAGACCTAAAAATTACATAGGTTCGACATTGTTATTTGTCGGGATTTTTGTTACAGCCACTATCGTTGGTATATTGCTGATTTTAGGCATGCTAACCACGTTTAAAATACGTTGGAAAATAGGTTACGCTTGGTGTGCCATTATAGGTTGGATGACTAAGGTTTTTTGTGGGCTTACCTTTGAAGTCGAAGGTATGGAACATTTTGATCCCAAACAACCAGCGATTATCTTGAGTAATCATCAATCTGCTTGGGAAACCTTGGCATTAAGATATATCCTGCCTCCGCATTCGGTGGTTATTAAGCGAGAATTATTATATTTCCCTATTTGGGGTTGGTCATTGCTGACCTTAAAGTCAATCGTTATAAATCGGAAAAATCAACGAGCTTCGTTACGAAACTTGCTAGAGCAAGGATCAAGGTATTTAAATGAAGGTTTGTGTGTGCTTGTTTTTCCTGAAGGTACCAGGGCTCCTGCACGTGAGGTATTAAAATTCAATGTCGGTGGCGCCATGTTAGCGCATAAGTCCGGATTTCCTGTAATACCAGTCGCTCATAATGCGGGTGATTTTTGGCCGCGTTATAGCTTCTTCAAATATCCCGGTGTTATTAAGTTAAAGATTGGTCCTGTGATTGAAAGTAAAGGGCGTAAAGTTGCTGAAATTAATGCCGATGCAGAGCAGTGGATTACGAAAACACTCAAGAATATGTAAATACTGAAAGCTTTCGGCTTTAGCTTTGATACATATGCGTATAATGCTCGAAAATTAAAATCATCAAAAATGGTATCTCAATGAAAAAATTACTACTGATTTCTCTGGCTGCAATTTTGCTGCCTGCTTGTGCCGATAGAAACCAATATGAGCAGGCGATATTAGAGAAAATGCAAAAAGAACAAGATTTAAAAGATTATAAAATAACACCTGAATACATGACGAAGTGCGTAATGGAAAGTACGGCGCAAAATATGCCAGGTATTTTTGCATTAGATCCTAAGCGATTAATGGCTTATCGTAACTATACAAAAATGCTAGCACTAGATAAGTCACCAGACCCTAAAAAGACCTTAGAAGAGTTGAGGGTTGAATTTGGTTCAGCTAGAGAGTTGGCTGAAGCGCATAGTAATTATACTGAAAGTTTAGTTGAATGTTATTCTGTGGTCATTTCCAAGTCTGAAGAAGCTGCGAAAGAAGATGTGATTAAGACTGAGGAAAAAGCGGATAAAAATAAACAATAAAGGAGGTCTAAAATTATTCAGCTAGTAACGTTAATGTACACAAAAAGACGGAGTAGCTGATGAAGAGATTGTATTTAATGCATAAATAACTTGCTAAATACTAATAAGTCTTTATACTACGTCAAATCAATCGCGGGGTGGAGCAGCTTGGTAGCTCGTCGGGCTCATAACCCGAAGGTCGTAGGTTCAAATCCTGCCCCCGCTACCAGATTTTAGAACCCCATTTTGGGGTTTTTTATTTTCTAGGCTTTGGTTTTAAAAGCTTAAATATAATGATTGTTTATGGAAGAGCCTTTGGCTCTTTTTTTTTGTTCGAAAATAAGTGAGGAAATAATGAAGCAGGCTCCCGAACATTTGATTAATTTAATCGAGCCAATTATTGAAGGTTTAGGTTATGAATGTGTCGGTATTGATTATAATCCTCATCCAAAACACGGTCTGTTAAGGGTTTATATTGATAGCGAAAATGGAATTTTAGTTGAAGACTGTTCTAAAGTTAGTCACCAAATTAGTGGTGTTTTGGATGTGGAAGACCCCATACAAGGCAACTATCATTTGGAGGTTTCTTCACCAGGATCAGAACGACCATTTTATAAAGTCAGCCAGTTTGAACAATTTATTGAAAGTACTGTTTTGGTTAATCTTTTTAAGGCTATAGACGGCCGAAAAAGAATTACTGGGGTGATTGTAAAAGTTGAAGGCGATATTATTACGCTTCAAGAAGGTGAACAGATTTATACAGTACCCTTTGACGCTATGAGTAAGGCGAAATTGGTACCTGAGTACTTAATGGAAAAAGGAGGCCGCAGTGGCAAATAAAGAAATTTTATTAGTAGTGGATGTCTTTTCAAATGAAAGAGAAATCGAAAAGGAAGTCGTTTTTCAGGCAATAGAATCGGCTTTAGAGGCGGCAACTATAAAGCGCCATGCAAATCAAATAAAAGCTCGTGTTGCTATAGACAGAAAAACCGGTGATTACTTAACTTATCGGCAATGGGATATCGTTGATGAAAATCCTGATTCTGTGGGTGATGTAGAATTTCCAACAACACAAGTTTTGTTAGAAGTTGCGAGAATTGACAATATCGATGCTCAAATTGGTGAAGTGGTAGAAGAAGAAATCGAATCAGTTGATTTCGGTCGTATTGCTGCTCAAACTGCCAAGCAAGTTATCATTCATAAAGTTAGAGAAGCAGAGCGTAAAAAAATTGTTGATGCTTATAAAAGTCGTATAGGTGAGTTGATTACAGGTATAGTCAAGCGCATTGAAAAAGGCAGTGTTTATATGGATCTAGGTGGACATGCCGAAGCATATATTGCTAAAGAAGATATGATTCCACGTGAGCCCATTCGCATTGGTGATCGTATTAGAGGTTATTTAAAAGATGTGCGTCTAGAGCCGCGTGGTCCACAATTATTTGTGAGTCGTACTGCGCCTGAATTGCTTATTGCCTTATTCCGCTTAGAAGTGCCTGAAGTAGGTGAAGGCTTGATTTCTGTGATTGGTGCCGCACGTGATCCTGGATCCAGAGCCAAGTTAGCCGTCATGAGTAATGATCCTCGCTTAGATCCAGTTGGTGCTTGCGTAGGTATGAGGGGTTCTAGGGTTCAATCAGTTACTAATGAACTGGCTGGAGAGCGCGTTGACATTATTCTTTGGAATCCCAGTGAAGCTCAATATGTCATTAATGCTATGTCACCGGCTGAAATTCAGTCTATTGTTGTCGATGAAGACAAACATAGTATGGATTTGGCAGTAAGTTCAGATAATTTATCACAAGCTATTGGTCGTGGTGGTCAAAACGTACGATTGGCTAGCCAATTGACAGGCTGGGAACTGAATGTTCTTGATGCTTCTAAAGCAGAATTAAATGCAGAAGCTGAAGTGGGCAAAATCAAACAGTTGTTTATGGATCAACTAGACGTAGATGAAGACATCGCTTTGATACTGGCTGAGGAAGGTTTTATTAGTGTTGAGGAAATAGCCTATATTCCAGCAAGTGAAATGCTTGAAATTGAAGGTTTTGATGAAGATTTGGTTAATGAACTAAGAGGTAGAGCTAAAGATGCTTTATTAATCAACGCCATTGCTTTTGAAGAGAAGATTGAATCAGCCAAGCCTGCACAGGATTTACTGGACATGGAAGGCATGGATACTGATCTGGCCCATGAATTAGCAAGTCAGGGTATTATTACAATGGATGATTTGGCAGAGCAATCTGTCGATGATTTATTGAGTTTTTCAAGTATGAATGAAGATCGGGCGGCAAAGTTAATCATGAAGGCGCGTGAGCCTTGGTTTGTCGAGGCAGATAGCGAGTAGGTAAGGGGTAATCAATGAGTGATCAAACAGTAAGACAATTAGCAGAGATAGTAAAAATTTCTCTGGAAAAATTATTAGAGCAGTTAAAAGAAGCAGGCTTATCTGCGACCGCGCCTGATGATGTGATTAACGAAGACGAAAAAATGAAATTGCTTGCACATCTACGTAAGCGTCATGGTAAGGATGAGGGGGAAGCCAATAATTCGCCACGACGAGTAACCTTAGAGCGTCGAAAAGTAACTGAAATTAAGCAAGCAAGTGCGCCAGGTAGCTCGACAAAAACGATTAGTGTCGAAGTTCGTAAAAAGAAAACGTATATAAAGCGTGAGTTAGTTGATAGTGAAGCACCTGCCTATCAAGAGCCAATTCAGCCTGTATTGACAACATTGGATCCCATAGTCAATGTGCAACCAATAACAATTGAAACGGTGGCGCCTGTTGAAGTCCAGATAGCGCCTGATGTATTGGAAGCAAAAGATGATGTGGTTGTTTTAGAAACTCAAGAGCATGAGGCAGCAATGCCATTGATTGATATAATAGAAGTTGATG
>CAIVGC010000431.1 GCA_903905335.1 uncultured Methylococcaceae bacterium | reverse complement strand
CATTAAATGAAAGGTATTGCCGAGTATGATTTGTGCGCCTACACCGATTAAATCTTCTGGGGTTAAAGATTTAACCGCGCCATAAGTACCTACCGGCATAAAAATCGGCGTTTCTACCACGCCACGAGCAAAATTAAGACGTCCACGTCGCGCATGGCCGTCAGTATTGAGTAAATTAAATTCCATGCCAGATTGATAGTCACTTGAAGAAGGTGGGTGATTATCCAACCTTTTGCAGCATTAGCGCAATAAGCCTATATATTAAAGCGTAGGTCACCGCTAATAAATTAGCGTTTATTAGGATGTTTATAGCTAGGAGTGCAACGCTTCAGAGGGCTTAACTTAATCGCGACAAGGTCTTACTTGAAAAACGTCGGTCTATCTTTACAATGAATATATCATCATTAGCGAATTAGTCTATAAGCTAACGATTACTAAGGCGTTGATGGCCTGTTTTTTTTAATAATAGAGTGCTACGCAATACCGGAACAGGGCTCTGACAACAAGACGGAGGGCTAGTCATATCTTATTGAGCATTACGCTAGTCTAGTTGAACTCTCATGCAGTCTTGCGTAGCCTTTTGTTAAGCTGCTGTAGTCCTTATGCAGTCTTGCGGAGTCTTTTGTTAATCTGCTGTAGTCCTTATGCAATCTTGCTAAGTGCTCACCAGCTATTGCAGGGCCTCATCAGGTATTGCTGAGCATTAGGCCAGCCTTGTTGAGCACTAGATCAGGCCTTGCTGAGCACTCAGTAGGGGCTGTCAGACCTCTATCAGACCTCATGAGCATTCAGCAAGATTGGCAGAGCACTCTGTCAGGTCAGCTCCTTTGAGCTAAGGCTTTGCAGAGGGCTAGAGTAGGTTAGCTGAGCGTTCAGTAAGGGCAGCCAACCTAATTCCTAGGCTTAGTCCACTATGAAAATACAACGGCTAGTGTTGTTTACTAATCGTCAGAAAACTTTACAAGTCCCATGACTTCAGTCTATCGCAAGCTATGAAAAGTAAAGTTCTTATTTTTCATAGCGATATAGCCATTAATGGGCTATCAGCAACGCTATCTAAATGATCTATTGATCACTAGACGCTTATCTTATCTGTCAGGATGTTTTACACATTAGCTGATAAAGCGCTCTATTCCTAAGCAATAACCCTGTTAAAGCTAAGTAATATCAAGGGTGGTCTAAGTATTGCTTTACTTAAGCTGACTAGAGTATTCCTTTTGCTATAAGCCAAACACCGGCCCTTAGCAACAAGAACGGTAGCCATATCACCTAGTTATTTTTTAAGGTGGCTACCAGCACTAAAGAATTATTTATTTTAAAGTATATAGACTCACATTAAAGGACATTTGATATGAAGAACAAACGAAAACTTTCGATGATTTGGGTGGTCTTGGCTTGCTTAGCCATGACCCCTTTAACGACTAACCAGGCATTAGCCGCTAGCCAAACGGATATCAACTCAGCTATCGAAAAAGGCTTAGCTAATCTGTCAATCAATCAAACCAACCTTGACGGATCTTGGCCCGGTGGTGGGTATGAACAGGCGGCGACAGGAGCTGCGGTATATGCCATGTTAAGCCAGAAAATACGTTGGAGCGTGGCAAATACACCGATATACCAAACTAAAGTGAGCAACGGCATTAATTATCTACTGAGTACTGCTAGCAAAACAACAGTAAGCACTAGAAACGATGCTACGCCTATCTGCCCAAATGCTGCTGTCACTTGTGCTGGGGTCTATTGGGATGGTGCAGGTGAAGCAACTTACACCACAGGTTTGGTTGCCCCGGCACTCGCTTTTTATGCTGCCGCGACCCCAAACGCAATTGCTACCGCGAGTGGGCCTTTGGCGAACATGACATGGAAAGAGATTGCTCAAGGCATAACCAATATGTTTGCTGCAGGCCAAAGTACGGCAAATAATGGTTTTGCACAGGGTGGTTGGCGTTATTTCCCCGGTGACGGTGATGCAGATATGTCGACTACCCAATGGGCGGTCATTGCTATGACCTATGACCAAGTCTTGGGTGCGACTACGCCGACTATTGTTAAAGATGATTTGAAAAACCATTGGCTAGTTGTCGCCCAAGCTAGCGATGGTTCTGGGTGTTATGTACCTGGAACCTATTGCGACAATTCCGACACAGGCGGCCTGCTGCTGAGTTTGAATTTTGTCGGAAAATCAGCAAGCGACCCCGCTGTGCTGGCGGCATTGGGTTGGCTTAATCTTAACTGGCAACCTTATGCATATGGTACTTGGTTTGGTAATTTCGGTCATCCTTATGCCATGTGGGCTCAGTATAAGGCACTTGAAACGACTGTTGGGCTGACCGATACAGGTACTATTACCAATCTGCTTACAAATTGCGGCGGTAATTCGCCATCAACCTGCAACTGGTATGAAGACTATAACCAGTGGCTGGTAACTAACCAAAATACAGACGGTAGTTGGACAGGCTATGAATACTGGGGAGGCGTACTAGCAACTTCCTTTAATCTGCCTATTTTAGGCGGTAGCCAGATTCCTACTAATGTCTGCGACATGAATCATAGTGGGGATATTACCAATGTGGATATCGGCTTAATTTCAGCGAAATTACGCAGCACGGTAACTGCAGGTAGCCCTGGCGATTGGAATTTTGATGGCAAGATTACGACTCAAGATACGCGCGGCTGTGTGTTGAAAATACCACCACAAGCGGGTTAATAACTGGGCGCCCATTGTTTAAATAAACTATGGGCGCCCTTTCTAAATATAATGGAGACTTTAATATGAACAAATTATTTTTGATTGCGGCGCTATTGGCGAGTAGTGCATTTCAAACCGCTAATGCCTATCAACTCACTTTTAACCCACAAACACAGTCTGTAGCTGTCGGCGGCAACGTTGCTGTTGATGCTGTACTCAGCGGCTTAACATCGGCAAGCCAAATTGTTTCGGCTTTCGATGTCAGTGTAGACTTTAATAGCTCAATAGTGGGTTTTGCATCGGGTATTTTAGGGTCTGATTTTGGAGTCTTGGCTTCTTCTGCTGCTCCAACAGTTTCAGGTTCTACTATTTCTTGGAATTTGACTTCTGCTGAACTAGATGCGGCTCTGCAAACTATGCAAGGCGATAGTGTAACCTTAGGTACACTTAACTTTAGTGCTTTGGCGGCAGGTAGTTCTTTACTGAGCTATTCTTATAGCGATGTAACAGGGCTAAATTCAACTGCTTTATCGCCTGAGTTATTAACGGGTACTATCAATGTGACTGGAACTAGCCCCGGCTCTGTACCTGAGCCTAGCACCTTGATGTTGATGAGCTTGGGCGCGTTAGGCCTGTTGGCTGCAAAACGCCGTAAAGCACAGGCATTACAGATTTAAAAGTGTAGCGCTTTGTTGTGATAACAGGGCATCAATCAATAAGTCGGGCACAGCTTTTGTGCCCGATATTTTCAAAGTTGTCTGTGGAGTTAGATAGTTTACTAACGACCTCCTCATTTTATCAGCGTCCATCAACTCATATTTAATGATAAGGAATTAACATGGCGAATAGTAGTTTTATGCCTAATACCGATAGCGGAAAAGCTGATCTGTTAGATCATCTTGCCAGTACTTTACCTCATTATGCCGCTCTATTGGAGGTGAGTAATGAGGATTTAGCCAGCTTTCAAGCGGATGCGCTCGCCTTTCGTTATACCTTGAAAAGCTTGGCGGATATGCAGGCTTATACCCATCATTTGACTGAATTTAAAAATTTACTGCGTGATGGTGGTGCCGGTAGTGCAGACTGGGCAACAGTACCCATGCTGGCTGAACCCATGCCACCGGCGGTGATTCCGGGTATTATTTCTAGGCTATCAGCTTTAGCGGCTCATCTTAAAAGTCATAAAAATTATACCTCGGCGATAGGTTTAGATTTAAGCTTGGTTGGTGTAACCAGCGTGGTCGATCCTAGTAGCTGGAAACCTATCTTAAGCGTTCAAAATAAAGCCGGACATCCGATAATCGTTTGGACTAAAGGTTCGGCAGCGGCCCTAGAAATTTGGGTAGACCGAGGTGATGGTAATGGTTTTAATTTTCTGACCATTAACACCGAACCTAATACCTATGATAACTACGCCTTACCCAGTTCCAGCGCACTGTGGAAATATAAAGCCATTTATAGGCTACATGACGAACAAGTCGGGCAATGGAGCGATGTGTTGAGTATTACTGTAGGGGTTTAATGGACTACCTACTTTAACTGTTCGCGTAACGCTATTTTAGTAGTACCAATTAACTGACCTTACGCAGTAACGTTGATTTATTCTCGTTTTCCGCGCTAAGCACCGCGGGTTTTGTTGGGATTAGCCCGAAGGCGCGCGGCATGGATGCCGCGGCAATCTCGCCTTCGGGTG
>CAIVGC010000430.1 GCA_903905335.1 uncultured Methylococcaceae bacterium | reverse complement strand
TAACATCAGTATCTCCGGCAAACAACTGATAGGATAATAAGCTGATATTTTTGCCCATAACTCCAAATCTTCACCATAATGAATGGTTTCATTAAACAGACCCACGGCCAACAACGTTTCTCGTCTTACTAATACCGTACCTGTAGGTATAAAATTCTTAGCCAACAGCTTAACCAGAGCATTTGCAATCGGACGACCCTGATCTTGCTTATAGCCCGTTAAAAACCGATGTTTAGCTAGCACTGAAGGCGTCAATACAGTATGACTCTCATCAATTTCAGCCATGTCACCAGCTATTAAATGCAACTCAGGATAACGAGCCAAAGTAGAGAGTTGTTTTTTGATTTTATCGGGCATCCATTGATCATCGGCATCTAAAAAGGCAATCCACTGTCCACTAGCCATTTTTATACCCAGATTCCTTGCCGCAGCAGGGCCACGATTTACTTGTTTATAGTAGAGAATATTACCGGACAAGCCTTGCACCACAGCTAAGGTGTCATCGTTAGAACCATCATCGACCACTATAATTTCATAAACAGGATAGCTCTGTATCTGGATGCTAGTGATCGCTTCAGCAATGAAGGCAGCGCTGTTGTAAGCAGGAATAACGGCAGATATTTTCATTATTTAAGCTTAAAACCTATTTTGAATATCGACAAAGTAAACTAGCAGGTATTATCAAACCACTAATATAAGCTAATAGCACTAACTTAGGATGACGGTAATAGAGTCGCCATAAAAACGGGGCAAGCTTTTTAAATCCAGAAAGTCGCTTCAGTGGCATATAGTGCGAGTCATTAAAATGATTCACAATTATCGTATGCTCCTTGGTAAGTTGCTCGCCTAATTCGGGCGATGATACAAAGCGCAGCTCTGCAATATTTGCGCCTATCGCACTCAATAACTGATCTAAGCCCTGCAAAGAACTTTGAAAATCTTCTACACCACGAGTGTAATTATAGCGGTGCGTAGAGATACTAATCGGTAACGCTTGAGCATAAGCTACTAAGGCTTCTTTATAAGCCGTATCCGCATTATTGTTACCATCGACTGGCTCATACATCACATTTCTAACTAAATAAACCTGAGCTGACTCACTTAAATCACCCACTCTTATTAAGTTACGATCCTGATGATAATGCCCCTGCTTATCTCGACCGTCACAGCGATAGCCTGCCGTTTGAATTACTTTTATACCGTTTTGTTGCCATAGCTTTTCAATAGTACTGTTCCATAAATAACAAGGTGCAACCGTGCTAAAACTAGGATAACCAAACAACTCTGTAAATCTCAGCGCTGCCATAGCTATTAAAGTTTGAGCTTTCTCTGAACTTATTGCTTGTGTGGGTAGCTTACTACCATCAACATAATGACCTTGCAAAGGAGAATCTAATGACTCCCAATTCCAACGTTTTGGATCAGCTAAAGCACCAGCAATACGACTATCATTAAGCTGGCAAAGTTTAGCAAAAGCTTGGCCATTAAGATGTTCCAAGCCATGTAACTGCGGCACCAACACCCCCTGCTTAATACCAATCATCATCGCCTGATAAATATCCGGCGATACTTCATTAAGCAGTTTTCGGTGATAGCCTGCATCTGGATCAGCTTGGATCTTATCGATATCCGGCACACTCAGTACAATATCTGCCGTTATCACAACTGCTCTACTGAACGAATCCTTATGAGTTTCTAAACACGCAAATAATTGTAAAAGTCGCTGTGCATGTAGTGCCTCACCGGGCCCCCAATCATCACTTTCAATTAGTACTGGCGTATCAGCAAAATAAACCTCCTGCCAAGTCCGTTTAAATAATGAATACTTCCACGATAAAACTACAAACAAGGTCAGCGGCAAAATACTAAAAACTGTAAAAAAAATTGTCATCAGGCATTATGAGTAAGATCAGCGCCACTCACTTAGTAGGTTGTGGCAATAACAATAACATGTCGTTTATTTACGCATCTCTAATAAATTAATGACAAAGATATCATAAGACGCATTAATTCTCTAGTACAATTTATCAGCGTTATAATATTAACTTAGAAAATCAGATTTTATTAAAAACCATTGCTACCAATTATATCCGTTAATGTAGACATATCTCTAGGATAGGCACTTAAAAGACCCTTAGCCAGCACGTAAATTCTTACGTTTTTATCACTCAACAGGTATTTGTAATGCTAGTTACATTTATTCATGACAAAATATGCGCTGACCTAAGTGTTCATTTGAGAATCTATGAAAATTGCTATTTTATCCCGTAATGCCAAATTGTATTCAACTGCACGATTAGTTGAGGCCGCTCAAGCGCGGGGACATGAGGTACGGGTCTTGGACGTCTTACGTTGTTATATGAACATCACCTCCCACAATCCTTCCATACACTATAGAGGCGAAGACTTAACGGGATTTGATGCTGTCATACCCAGAATTGGTGCCTCCGTAACTTTTTATGGTACCGCCGTACTACGACAATTTGAAATGATGAATGTGTTTCCGCTAAATGAATCGGTGGCTATTTCACGCTCACGCGACAAATTGCGCTCTGTACAGTTACTTGCCAGAAAAGGTATAGGTCTGCCCGTAACGGGCTTTGCTAATAACCCAGACGATATCCAAGATTTAATTTCTCAAGTCGGTGGAGCACCGCTAGTCATTAAACTCTTAGAGGGTACGCAAGGCATAGGCGTGGTCTTAGCGGAAACGCATAATGCTGCGGAAAGTGTAATTCAGGCCTTTATGGGACTCAACGCCAACATCATGGTACAAGAATTTATTAAAGAAGCTGGCGGCAGCGACATACGCTGCTTCGTCATCGGCGATAAAGTAGTAGCCTCTATGAAGCGTCAAGCAAATCCTGGCGAATTTCGTTCTAATTTGCACCGTGGTGGCTCAGCATCATTAATACGATTAACCCCAGAAGAACGCTCCACAGCAGTGCGTGCCGCCAAGATAATGGGGCTCAATGTCTGTGGCGTAGACATGCTGCGCTCCAATCATGGCCCAGTTATCATGGAAGTCAACTCCTCTCCTGGCTTACAGGGCATAGAAACAGCTAGTGAAAAAGATATTGCCGATTTAATCATACAATTTATAGAAAAACGTTTTGAATCTATGGAAACAACCAAAGATAAATCGCCTACTAGAACACGTACACGAGGCAAAGGTTAAAATTCCAACTCGAAAAGAGATTTAATTTATTATTCCAACATTCAGCGCTCATCGTTATAAACAAATGTTCAAATTACGTCATTCCGGCGATGCCGGCTTCCCAGCCGGGATGACGGTTTTTTAAGCGTGTGTATAACAAAGAGCGTTCAGCGTCACTGCAATTGAGGGCCATAAGATACGCTTATCAATGATACGCCTCCTAGCGTAGGCACATCCTATGCACTGCTATCGGCTATAACGGAACAAACCATGTATTATCAAGGCATAAAAAAAGCCATCGTTACGCGAGTTATCGATAAAAAACCCAGCCGGCTATCTGGCTTACATCCCATCATAGAACGTATCTTTTTAGCGAGAGGCATTACCACGGATGCTGAGCTCGACAGAGATCTTTCAAAACTGCCCTCGCCTTGGCTACTCTCTGGCATGGATGAGATGGTCGAGCATTTAATCACCGCCCTACAAGAACAGCAGCGAATTACTATCGTTGCCGATTTTGATGCCGATGGCGCAACCAGTTGTGCCGTGGCTATTAAAGGTTTAGAGCTATTAGGCGCAGCTCCCGTAAACTTTGTCGTTCCCAATCGCTTTGAATACGGCTATGGCTTAACGCCAGAAATAGTTGAACTCGTCAAGCTACAACAACCCGATGTCATCATTACTGTTGATAACGGCATCTCTAGTATTGAAGGCGTTAAGGCTGCACAAGCAGCTGGTATTAAAGTCCTAGTCACCGATCATCATTTACCCGGTGCAGAACTACCTAGCGCAGAAGCCATCGTGAATCCTAATTTAAGCGATGACAGATTCCCCAGCGGCGCCATAGCCGGCGTCGGTGTTATCTTCTATGTCTTACTCGCCTTAAGGAGTCGCTTAAGAGATAGACATTGGTTTAGCAATAATAAGATTCAAGAACCTAATCTAGGTCAATTACTCGATTATGTCGCCTTAGGTACAGTCGCAGATGTCGTAGCCTTAGATCAAGTCAATCGTATTTTAGTGCATCAAGGTTTAATGCGTATACGCTCTGAGCGTTGTCATCCCGGCATTACTGCACTCATTGAAGTATCAGGTAGGAATCCTAAATCATTAGTTGCTACCGATTTAGGCTTTTCTGTGGCACCTAGATTAAATGCCGCAGGCCGCATGGATGATATGTCTTTGGGCATACAATGTTTATTGACTGACGACCCCTTGTTGGCCAAAGGCATAGCCGTGCAATTAGATGCGCTTAATAATGACCGTAAAGAAGTTGAAGGTGTCATGAAACATGAAGCCATATCCTTATTGAGCGAAATGAAAGCCCTAGACGAACATCATTTGTTATCGGGTGTATGTTTGTATGATAGCTCATGGCATCAGGGGGTTATCGGTATCTTAGCCTCACGGATTAAAGATCGCTTGCATAGACCTGTCATCGCCTTTGCACCTGCGGGTAAAGATTTAATTAAAGGCTCAGCACGTTCCATTCCCGGCGTACATATACGTGACGTACTCAGTGATATTTCAGCCTTACATCCACAATTACTCAGTAAGTTCGGAGGTCATGCTATGGCTGCAGGCTTAAGTATTAGCATGCATGATTACCCGGTGTTTGCCCTAGCTTTCGATGAAATGGTCAGTAAGCGTCTAGCTGATGTGGATTTAGAGCAAAAGATACTCTCCGATGGCCAACTAACCGAACAGGAAATGACAATTGAATTTGCTGATTTATTACAGAATGCGGCCACTTGGGGTCAGAGCTTTCCAGCTCCTATTTTCGACGGGCTATTTGATGTGATTCAGGCGAGGATAGTCGGACAGCGCCATCTTAAACTGGTACTACGCAAACCAAATGGAGATTTGCTGATAGATGCCATCGCTTTTTTTATGGATCAACCCGAACAATGGTTAGGACTAAGGCAAATTAAAACGGCCTATAGCTTAGATATCAATGAATTTAGAGGTCAGCGTAGTGTGCAATTTATTTTGCAATATTTAGAAAAGCTAGCGTAATCATAGGTTGGGCCGCACGCTTTTTGCAACCCAACCTATAATGGCTCAATGTTGGGTTAACGATAAAGCCGTTAGCCCAACCTAAGAGTTATTTCTTAACTTCTGTTTGCGCTGCAGCGGCAGGAACTGCTTCAACGACTGGTGCTGCTTGAGCCTCAGCAGGCTTTGCACCAGCTGACTTGTCTTTAATGACTTCTTCTTTGATAATGACTTCTTCAGCGACCACTTTACCGTCTTTGTCTTTAACTTCTTCCACTACCACTTCTTCGGCTACTGGTTGTTCGGCCACAGGAGCAGGCTTAACGTCATCAGTTAACGGCACTAAAATTTCTACTTTCGCTTGCTTACGTAAGTTTTCTATCATCGTTTGCACTTTTTTACGTTGTAAAAAAGGCATCAACTGTTCTTTTACAGCGTCTAACGGTGGAGGAGTTTGAGCTTTAGAATCTTCTCTTAAAATGATGTGCCAACCGAATTGAGTTTTAACCGGTGTTTTAGTGTATTGACCTTTTTCAAGCTTAACTAGCGCTTCAGAGAAAGGCGCGACCATTTGGCTAGGTGCAAACCAACCTAAATCACCACCGTTTTGCGCTTCTTTACCATCTAAAGAATACTTATTCGCTAATTTGGCAAAATCACCACCCTTATCTAATTCAGTGACAATTTTTTTAGCTTCGTCTTCTGTTTTAACTAAAATATGACGCGCCTTATATTCAGTGCCATTTTCACCAGCGACTTTACTGTCATATTCAGCTTTGATCTCTGCATCAGTGACAGGATTAGCTTTAATAAAATCTTGCACATCAGCTTGCGTTAATAAGGTTTTTTTAGCGCTATCAAGTTGAGCTAAAATTTCAGCCGATTTTTCCAAATGCTTTTGTTCAGCATCTTGAACCAATAACTCACGCTGAATAAGTTCTTCGATCAGTTTTTCTTTAGGAAATACTTGGCCGTGACTACGCTCAGCAATTTCTTTCTCAAGTTTTTCTAAAGTCGCTTTTGCAATATAGTGACCATTGACCACAGCAATGGCATCCGCTTTATTAACAACAGGCTCAGAACTGGCGCTATTGGTGTTAGAAAGTTGATCACAACCAGCAATAAATGCCGTGCTAGCAATCAGTAGAGGGATAATTTTTCTTTTCATTTATAAATTTCCTGTAGTTTCTTCAGAGGGTGAGATTGCATTAATGCCTAAGGCATGGATTTGTTGTTTCATCATGTCGCCTAAGGCGCTATAAACCAGTTGATGGCGTTGTATCATAGTTTTTCCTTCAAAAGCCTCGGCTACAATAGTCACGTGATAATGGCCACCACCACTTCTAGCACCTGCATGCCCTGCGTGTGCGGCACTATTATCAAGAATTTCTAATAATTCTGGCTTAAAAGCCTCATTCAAAAGCTGTTTGATTTGTTCAGACGTCATTTAAGGAAATACCTTTTTAAAGGGTTTAACAATAACACTAGCGTAAACACCAGCGTGGTTATAAGGATCAGCATTAGCCCATTGCTGAGCAATTTCTAAACTTTCAAATTCAGCCACGACTAAGCTTCCTGTAAAGCCAGCAGTACTGGGATCATTGCTTTCTATGGCGGGATGTGGACCCGCTAAAACCAGACGCCCCTGATCTTGTAATTGCTGTAAGCGCTTAAGGTGGTCTGGCCGAACAAGTAGTCGTTTATTTAAACTATCAGGCACATCGGTACTTATAATCGCAAATAACACGGTTACTCCTTAGTGTCTGGGATATATTTATACAGGAATGACATTTGTACGACCATAAACACCACCATCAATGCAGGTGCAATAAAGGTTTTAAAAGTCACCCAGTCATCGGTATTGTAATTATACATAACATAAACATTAATGAAGCCAACACTGATAAAGAAACTTGCCCAGCTAAAGTTTAACCGCTGCCAAATGTTAGCGGGTAACGTTAAATTGCTGGACATCATTCTTTCTATAAAAGTTTTTTTACCAAAAAAATGGCTACTTAAAAAGGCCAGACCAAACAACCACTCTATAATAGAGAACTTCCATTTTAGATATTGCTCATCATGCAAGATTATAGTTGCTCCGCCAAAGACGATCACTAAGCCTAAGGTTATCCATTGCATAGTTTCAATTTTACGGTATTTAAACCAAGCAAAAGCTACTTGAATAATAGTGGCCACAATAACAACAGCTGTCGCTATATAAATATCATAGACTTTATAGGCAATAAAAAAGAGCAGGATGGGAATAAATTCTAAAAGTTGTTTCATAAATAACTGAGTTGATTTACTTAGAGTAATCTCTATAAGTCTAGGGTAAGTTAAAATTTTCAGTGCTGACTTATAGTCGGGTGTTTGCTGGTAACGAATACATTCTTATCATGCACATTAACACAAATACTCATGCTTTGTTTTTCGGTTAATCTTGCAGGAGACAGAATAATGATATTCGAGACGTTGTTAAGCTACTTGAATTATTGAGCAATTTCAATAAAGTGTTATTGTAGGTTTTTTTAAAAGCAATGTACATGCCTACCCACTAGTTTCTGCTAGAATGATACTTATTTTTCTAGACCATTTTATGACAAACACCACCCAAACCGAAATAGAAGCCGCTGCATTCAGACAGTTAATCAAACACTTACAAGAGCATACAGACGTACAAAACATTGATCTCATGAATTTAGCCGGCTTTTGCCGCAACTGTCTGGCCAAATGGTACGCTGCTGCCGCCAGCGAACAAGGGCTTCACATAAATTATGATCAAGCCAGAGAACACATATACGGCATGCCTTATCAAAACTGGAAAGATCAATATCAACAAGAAGCCACGCCAGAAGCGCAAGCACGCTTTAATAATAAACCATCATAGAAACACATCGAACTATTAAGCAGGTCTTTTATTTCAATAACTGATGTTACGCAGTAACGTCTTTTTATTCTCGTTTGCCGCGCTGAGCACCGCAGGTTTTGTTGGGATTAGCCCGAAGGGGCGCGGCATGGATGCCGCGCGTCGGTAGGAGGGCAGGAAGCAGCGGCAATCGAACCGCCTTTTCTTTGGATAACCCGATTACCACCTCGTCGCGATAGCCATCTCATTAATTGTTTTTTTATAAGCCGCTGAATGGCTGCGTTACATCAGCCCTCCACTCCCCAAAAAGCGGGGAAAATATGGTAATTGCGCCCATAAAATTATGTTTATTTTTCAATTCTTGAAATGAGCGCATTGAGAGTCAATAAATAAAGTGGGCATTAAACACTACTTTATTATCGGACACTAAAATACTGGGCAACGATAAAACTGTTGCCCAACCGACTCGCTATTTATTTATTTAATGCTTTGAATTCGATAGCTTTTATCTAAATTAAGCTATAAACAAACAGCCTTCAACCCAGATCAAAATTGAATCAATTTAAGTTCTGCTTCTCGGTATTTTTCTGCACAAAACAAAGCGACTTCTGCAGGTAAGACTGGGCCTGGTGCAGTTTTATCCCAATCTAAGGTTTCTAAATAATCACGAATATATTGTTTATCAAAACTAGGTGGACTAATGCCTACTTGATACTGATCCGCTGGCCAAAATCTAGATGAATCGGGGGTTAAGGCTTCATCGATCAGACATAACACGCCTTGCTCATCGATACCAAATTCAAATTTAGTATCGGCAATAATAATGCCCCGTTCTTTCGCATATTCGGCGGCTATTTTATACAGCTTTAAACTCGCATCACGCACTTGCTCTGCCAAATCTTGACCTAACAAACTAACCGTTTGTTCAAAACTAACGTTTTCATCATGTTGATCAACCGCAGCTTTAGTTGAGGGCGTATAGATGGCTTCGGGTAATTGCTGGGCTTGTTGTAAACCAGCAGGTAGCGATATACCGCATATCTCACCGGTTTTTTGATAATCTTTCCAGCCCGATCCAATTAAATAACCCCGCACAATTGCTTCTACTGGCAATGGCTTTAATAACTTAACAACGATAGCGCGACCTTCTATCTGAGCACGTTCTGCGGCATCAGGTACAACCTGTTCCAAACTGATATCTGATAAATGATTAGGCATAATCGTTTTTAATTTATCAAACCAGAAATTAGAAATACGTGTTAGCACGCGGCCTTTACCAGGAATAGGATCCGGTAAAATAACATCAAAGGCAGAAAGCCTATCTGTAGTGACAATGAGCATATGCTTATCATCAACATCATAAATGTCACGAACTTTACCGCGAGCACGAAGTTTTAAAGACGTTAATGCTGATTCGTATAGAGCGTCTGGAGCGGTCATAAAATACTCGTTTTGTTTTAGAAGGATTAATGTGGAAATTTTAGCATTAATGCAGGCCATTTAAATGATCATCTTAGCTATAGCTCATATTTTAATCTAAGCTAGCGAGCCTTTCTTGCCATTTAGCGACTTTCACTAATAACGCGGTTTTATCAATAGTCATGAGTTGGCGTTGTTTTAATAAACGCCGACCTGCAACCCAAACATCGCTGACTTGTTGCCGACTGGCGGCATAGACAATTTGTGAAACTGGACAATATAAGGGCTGGGTTTCTAAATACGATAAATCAATCGCGATCACATCAGCCGCTTTACCAATACGTAGCGAACCACAAACCTCATCCAAACCTAAGGCTTTAGCGCCATTAATGGTTGCCATTTGTAAGGCTACCGTTGCTGAAATCGCCGTCGCATCTTTTGAAACAGCTTTACCTAATAAAGCCGCCGTGCGCATTTCACCAAACATATCTAAATCATTATTACTGGCCGCACCATCGGTGCCTAAGGCCACATTAATACCTGCCGCCAAACATTGTGCAACAGGACTAAAACCGCTAGCTAATTTTAAATTAGATTCAGGGCAATGCACTATATGCGCACCAGCGCTAGCCAGTTGCAGGATTTCCGCATCCGTTAGTTGGGTCATGTGCACAGCAATTAATGAAGCATTAACTAAGCCCAAGCCTTGTAAGCGCTGCAAAGGCGTTATGCCATTATGTTCAACCGCTGTTTCGACTTCATGCAAGGTTTCATGCAGATGTATATGGATAGGTAATTCTAATTGCTCTGACCATTTCTTTATTTCCACAAAAGCAGCATCAGACACCGAATAAGGCGCATGAGGCGCAAACGCTGTGGTACATAAATCTGAAAACCTTAGCTTTTCATGCAAGGCCAAACATTTCTCAATATATTCAGCGCCGGTTTGCGCCCAAGCTGTTGGAAAATCGATAACGACCAAGCCTACCTTAATGCGTATGCCAGCCTGTATAGCTTGTTGAGCAGTGACTTCGGGGAAGAAATACATATCATTAAAACAAGTCGTTCCTCCTAAGATCATCTCTGCAATGGCTAAATCTGAACCATCTTTGACAAACTCGGCGTTCATCCATTGTTTTTCTAAGGGCCAAATATGATGTTGCAACCATTCCATAAGCGGCAGATCATCCGCAATACCACGCATTAAAGACATTGCAGCATGGGTATGACAATTGATTAAACCAGGCAATAGAGCATGATCCAAAAACTCTTCCGTTTGAGTTGCTTGGTATTTTTGTTTAGCCTGTTCCGTAGGTAATAGATCAATAATAAGACCTTTATCTACCACTAAACTATGGTAATCATAGGTTACGGATTCGGGTTCAACAGGTATAATCCAGCGTGCATGTAGCAGTGTATCGACAATCATAAAATTCCTGTGTGGACTCTCATTAAATTAATTCGCGCCAGGCATCGCTGAAGCGATGCAGGATGCATTCCCACGCAGAGCGCTCCGTTATGCCCACATTTTAAAAGCAGGTCTTTCCGGCATGGTCCGCCGGAATCTAAGCTATTAGATGTATAAAGATAACCATCCATGGCTCTGGATACCGGCTTCCCGGAGGTATGACGGTTTACTAAATGCTGCCTATAAGGATGAGCACAGAGCGTAGAAACAATAAATTTACTATTATAACGTTAACAGCCACTCTTACTAATATGACCTCAGCAATAACAACAGTTCACGCCTTACAATGGGCAGGTACTCATTTAGCAGTACTCGATCAACGACTCTTACCAGATCAACTTACTTATAATCAATATGACGATGCTAAGGGCGTGACCGAGGCCATAGCCACCATGCAAGTTCGTGGCGCACCCGCCATTGGTATCGCTGCCGCTTATGGCGTTGCGCTTGCCGTTATTCAACACTATCAGAAAAATCCTAAGCAATGGCAACAAAAGGTCAAAGAAGATATTACCTTACTGGCTAGTTCTAGACCAACAGCCGTCAATTTATTTTGGGCTTTAGAGCTAATGACTGCTCTGCTGGAACAACCCTTAACCAATCCTATTGCAGCAACGATCACACTCGCAAAAAAAATTCATAGTGATGACATAGCCGCTAATCTAACTATGGGTGAACTAGGTGCAGACTTATTAGCTGGCGCGAAAGGCCTGATGACCCATTGCAATGCTGGGGCGTTAGCCACAGGTGGTTATGGCACAGCACTCGGCGTTATCCGCAGCATTTGCCAAAGACAAACCATCACTATCTATATGGGCGAAACACGACCTTGGTTACAAGGTGTTAGGTTGACCGCCTGGGAATTAGCACAAGAAGGTATTCCTGCTAGCTTAATAGCTGATTCCGCCGCAGCATGGTTAATGAAGTCAGGCGCGATTGAATGGATAGTCGTAGGTGCTGATCGAATTACGGCTAGAGGTGATGTCGCTAATAAAATAGGCACCTATTCCTTAGCAGTATTAGCTAAACAACACGGTGTTAAGATGATGGTTGTTGCACCTACCTCAACTATCGATTGGAGTATTGAAAACGGAGAAGAAATAGCTATCGAACAACGACCTGCCCATGAACTCTTACCCAGTTACTATCAACATGACGGCTCATTAATTAATGCGTGGAATCCGGTTTTTGATGTCACACCCGCAGAACTCATAACGGCCGTCGTCACTGAACGCGGCGTGGTGATGAACCCCACCCTACTAGGCTTACAAGGTTTAAAAAATGAAATTCTCTAACAAAGGTAACAACCCCATACTCGCCGCCAGCTATCTATTTAAAGGCATGGCTTTATTAAGTAGCGCCCCCCTGCGTCACTTTATACTGATCCCGATTTTGATCAATATCGTCTTATACAGCACTGCCTTAACCTTGGGCTATTACTATATAGATAGCTTAATTAATGCCTTTATTCCCAGTTGGCTACACTGGTTACATTGGTTATTATGGCCGTTATTCTTTGTCAGTTTCTTTATCGTGGGCTTTTTTAGCTTTACGGTCTTAGCCAATCTATTGGCAGCGCCCTTTTACGGTAAATTAGCCGCTAAAACTTTGACGCTAATCAATCCTGATGCTATCGCTGTCAGTGAACAACCGATTACTAAAGTCATATTGGCAGAAAGTAAACGTGTGCTTTATATACTCCGTTTAGCGATGCCATTATTGATACTCTCTTTCATTCCCGGCATCAATCTGATAGCACCCTTGCTATGGGCTATATTCAGCGCGTGGAGTATGAGTCTAGAATATATGGCTTACCCCTTAGAAAACGCCGGCATTTTATTCATCGAGCAAAAACAACTCATTAAAAGCATCCGCTGGGGCGCTTTAAGCTTTGGCGGCATTGCTGTTTTAGGCTTATCGATACCGATCATCAATATCATTATTGCACCGGCAGCGGTCATCGGAGCAACGATTTATGTTGATGACCTTAGTCAACAATAAGGGCTATCAACTTAAGATGTGACAAGACAGTATTTTAAGCTTTTATCATTCACAGCCTCTGCGCTCATTGTTATATATACTCTCAATGCCCGTCATTCTGGCATGGACTGCCGGAATCTAAACTACAGGGATGTATAAAGATCGATACCACCTTCCCTGCCGGCATGACTGATATAGCGTGTTTTTAATCGGCAACTACCCTAACCACGGCAAAGCCGCCTCCAGAGGTACGGAAGTTGGTCGTTTGGCCTTGATAAAGTCTAGCGCTGATTAATTGCGTGTAAGCTTTATAAACGTAATGTCGTAAATCTAATTTAAAATCCACCAATTCATGATCAATTTCCACAATACGCTGACTAGGCTGCACTAGAGCTTGTGCCACATAATCACTACTTAAGACTTCACTAAACACACGCTTAGTTAACTTATCACCACGATAAGCGGCCTTACTACCATAACCTTTAGCAGGTTTAAAAAACAACTGTTTACGAGAGGCCCATAAAGCATCCGAATCAGTAAGCTTTACTTGTGTCGTATGAGCGATACCGGCTAACAATATCGCTCTAGTTTTTTCTTCTACACCCAACGCTATTAATTCAGCTTCGTCGCTTAACACGACTAAATTTCGTTTATCGGCATATAGAGCATGAGCTCTTGGATGCGGCGTAACAACGACTTCAGCGGCTAAATAAGCCTTTAATAATGTTTGCTGAGTGGGCGCATCTAAAGCAAAGTCGGTCAAACGATTGTAAACCAAATCAATGCGTTGCTGTTGATGCCACAACGCACCCTCATGATAAGTTAACTCAGAAGGATCGCAAATAATGGTTTGTATAGCATGCTGTTCAAACAGTTTTTTAAATAACAAAAACTCTGGCAGCATATATTGATTAGTAGGGTCTTCATCAACAATAGCAATAGTATGTAATACTTTCGCACCGCGCTCTGCTTGCCATTCTTCAAGGAACATGTTCAAAAAAATTTGTTCGAGTGTTTCAGCAGTATATTCATTCACGCTCAATGCCGAGTTAAAGCGCTCACAACATTGTTGTTGGCTGCGGACTAACAAAGCATTAATTAATGCCCCCCCGGCATTACTGTTAATTTCTATCAACTTGGGTTCTTCACCCTCTAAATGAAAATCATAACCGAAGAAAACGCCCTGAGCATTTGGCTGATACTTTGCTACCTCTGGCGCATAGGCTAAAACCCTCTCTTGATAAGTAGGCATGGCAATCACACTTTCTATTGCAGCAATAATGTCATGTTGCTTTTGTAGACATTTTTCGCTGATAAACACCCTTGCCTTAGCCAACAAGTTTGGGCGCTCATTGACTATCATGTGATAGATGGCTTTATCGTCATCCTGCTGACTTAATATTTGACGAAGCGAAAGCTCATTTAGCGCTGTACACTGACATAGTTGATTAAGCTGCTCCGCACTAAGCTTAGCAATATTGGCTTGTTGTTCTTTCATATATAAACATTTAAATCTAAAATTTAAGCGCACGTAGTGTTCTAGTAAACAGCTATTGCTCATTAAAGTAAACGACCTTAAAAAAACAAGTGATCTGCCACAGTTTTTGAAAAAATTAAGTCATGCTAAACTGGATTTAGGGGCTAGTTTAACCGGGACATTAAGAAAGCCTCAAGCCGAGCCATTTGTGCATCAACAGACACCTCTAAACATGCTTAAAAAAACCTGAAATAAGGTTTAATTATAAGATTAAGGAAGTCTACTTAGGGCACTGTAGCCAACTAATTATGTAGCTTTTATTCTAAGAATCAGCATTTCTCCACTATTGTGAAGATATTAATCTTTTGCTAGACTGCTGCTTCAAGTTGAAATAGATAGCTAAATATATAATGACTGATATAAATAAAGTGTGTGATCTTTGTGGCTTAACCGT